>JAGRHA010000500.1 GCA_020445205.1 Gammaproteobacteria bacterium | reverse complement strand
GGCGCCGGCGGCCAGGAGCGTACGCACGGTACGCCGATTGCCGTTGAAGCCCGCGAGCACGATCACCGGGCGACCGCTGGCATTCTTGGTGTTGGCATCGATACCCTCGGCGAGCAGGTCGCGGACCTCGCCGGCACGCCCCGAGGTCGCGGCGGCAACCAGCCGCGCGCCTGCGTCGGCCGCATGCACCGCGCCGATGAGCACTGTGAGCAGGAGCAGAAAGCACGTCCTCGACAAGACCGTCATTTTTTACACCACGCCATAACGCCCCGCCAGCGGCGGACTCGATGAGTTTTGCGGCAGGAAGCAATCTCCCTTTAACCTCCGCGGGAAACACCGCCACGCCCTTGCCTTTCGCCAGTCCTGTCGGTAGCTTGGCTCGCATACTCATGGAGAAACAGACAATGCACGACCACGACATGCACCGGATAGAGGTTGGTGTCGAGACCAGTTACATTGACGACCAATCGGATCCTGGCTCCGATCGCTATGTGTTTGCCTACACGATTACGATCAGCAACGCGGGCAGTGCGCCGGCCAAGTTGCTCAATCGCCATTGGCTGATCACCGACGCCAACGGCAAGATCCAGGAAGTTCGTGGCGAAGGCGTCGTCGGCGAGCAGCCCTACCTGCGGCCGGGGGAGGTTTTTCGCTATACCAGCGGCACGGTGCTCGAGACACCGGTCGGCACGATGGAAGGCGAGTACGAGATGATCGGCGACGACGGTGAGTCATTCATGGCACCGATCGACCGCTTTTCGCTCGCCGTTCCACGCATGCTGCACTGAGCTGCGGGACGGTGGCCATCTACGCCGTTGGCGACATCCAGGGTTGCCACGACGAACTCCTGCACATCCTCGACGAGATAGGATTCGAGCCTGCCACTGATCGCCTCTGGTTCGTTGGCGACCTCGTCAATCGCGGTCCCAACTCACTCGACGTGCTGCGTTTCGCCTACGGCCTCGGCGACGCCGCGGTGTGTGTGCTCGGCAACCACGATCTGCACCTGCTGGCGGTCGCCGACACCGAGGCGCGGCATCCGCGCGAGGCCAGCCTGGCCGACGTACTCGACGCACCGGACCGCGATGAACTGCTGCACTGGCTGCGCCATCGCCCGCTGGCCCACCACGATGCCGACGTCGGCTTTCTGATGATCCACGCCGGCCTGCCGCCGCAGTGGAACCTCGAGACGACCATGGCCTGCGCCGGTGAGGTGGAAAGCGTGCTGCGCAGCGATGCACACCACGACTATTTCGCCCACATGTACGGCAACAAACCGAAGCGCTGGGATCCACAGCTCGCAGGCATGGACCGCTGGCGTTTCATCACCAACTGTCTCACGCGGCTGCGCTTCTGCGAGCTCGACGGCCGCCTGGCGTTGAAAGAGAAAGGACCGCCCGGCAGCCAGGTCAGCGGGCGCGTGCCGTGGTTCGAGCACCCGCAGCGCGAATCGCAGGCCCAGCGCATCGTATTCGGGCACTGGTCGACGCTGGGTTACGTCGCACGCAACAACGTCTGGGCGCTCGATACCGGCTGTCTGTGGGGGGGTGCGCTCACCGTGCTACGGTTGGACGCGGCAGAACCGCTGCGTCACTCGCTGCCCTGTCCGGGCCACCAGAACCCGTCACGCTACATCTGATCCGGCGCACGGTAGTCCGTGCACGCCGTGGTACAGGCGCGAACGTCAGGTAGGTTTCGCGATGCGCGACATGTTGCGCCCGTAGAAGATCTCCAGCATCTCGTGGCGGATCTTCTCGGAGATCGTGCGCTGTTCCTTGGGAGAGACATCGTCGACATCGACACCGAACAGATAGCTGTCGAGATCGAACTCCTTCAGCATCATCTTGGTGTGGAAGATGTTTTCCTGATACACGTTGACGTCGATCATCTGGTAGCGCTGACGCGTGTCGCGCGCGAGGAAATTCTGGATCGAGTTGATCTTGTGGTCGATGTAGTGCTTCTTGCCGTTGACGTCGCGCGTGAAACCCCGCACGCGGTAGTCCATGGTCACGATGTCCGACTCGAACGAATGGATCAGGTAATTGAGTGCCTTTAGCGGCGAGATGCGGCCGCAGGTCGACACATCGATGTCGGCGCGGAACGTCGAAATGCCGTTGTCGGGATGGCTTTCCGGGTAGGTATGTACCGTGATGTGGCTCTTGTCGAGGTGACCGACGACGGTCTCCGGCAGCGGGCCAGGGGCTTCGGAGTTCGAGATCTGCTCGGCCGCGATCGGCTCTTCGGAGATCAGCATGGTGACGCTCGCACCGTGCGGCTCATAGTCCTGACGCGCGATATTGAGCACGTTGGCGCCGATGATCTCGGTGACGTTACGCAGAATCTCGGTCAGACGCTTGGCGCTGTACGCCTCGTCGATGTAGCGGATGTAGCCACCTTCCTGATCGGGATTCGCGGCGTAGTTAATGTCGTAGATATTGAAACTCAGCGTCTTGGTCAGGTTGTTGAACCCGTGGAGCTTCAGGCGACTCGACTTGGACATCCTGCAACATTCCCGGAAAAGTCGAAAAGGGGCGCAAAGTTACCGCAAAAAGCCGATACGCGACAACCGCTGTCAGGCGATCCCGCGCAGGTCTTCCCACGCACTGACCGGTGGGTGGTGGATGATCTGCACGTGGGTGCCATCCGGGTCGTAGCAGTAGAAGCTGCGCGCGCCATCGCGATGCGTGCGCGGTTCGGTGCGCATCTGCACACCGTGGCCGCGCAGCCAGGCGAACCAGGCATCGACGTCGCTTGCGTCCTTCACGAAAAAGCCGATGTGATCGAGGCGCTGCCCGGCTTCGTCGCGCACATGATCGGTCACGGCCTGGTGCAGGGCGAGATTGTCGCTGCCTGATGTCAGGTAGACATTCTGCTCATCGGGCCGCCACTCGACCTGCATACCGATCAGATCGACATAGAATCGCTCGCACATGGCCAGGTCGCGCACGAACAGCGCGACATGGCGCATCCCGTAACCGATGGATGGGCGGCTCATGCGATCTCCAATACGCGTGGACAGCGGTGCGACTTCGACCTATCAGACCAGCACATCAGGATTCGATGATCTCGAAATCGTGCGTGATCTCGGCTGTGGCACCGAGCATGATCGATGCCGAACAGTATTTTTCGGCACTCATGCGGATCGCACGATCGACGACCTTGTCGGTCAGGCCACGGCCACCAATGCGGAAATGGGCATGGATCCTGGTGAATACTTTGGGATCGGATTCCGCACGTTCGGCCTCGAGTTCGACCTCGCAGAAACTGACCTCGTGACGACCGCGGCGCAGGATCAGCAGCACGTCGAACTGGGTACAGCCGCCCATGCCCATGAGCAGCATTTCCATCGGCCGCACGCCCAGATTGCGCCCGCCGTGCTCGGGCGGACCATCGATGACCACGCCGTGGCCGCTGCCGGATTCGCCCAGCATGGTCACGCCCTCGACCCACTTAATTCGTGCCTTCATTAGCGTTTTGTCACAAAAAGAGGCCGAACAGGCTAGCATAGTTCGACAAGGCGCAGCAGCCTGCCTAGAATCGACGAGAGAACCGTGCCAAAAGACATGCCGCAGACCAACCCCTATAGCGTCGCCAAGCCTCCGCCGCAGGATCCCGATTGGCTCAAACCCTTCCTGGCCCACTGCCACCGCAGGCGTTACCCGGCCAAGACCGAGTTCATCCATCCCGGCGATGCCGCCGACAGCCTGTTCTATCTGGTGTCGGGGCAGGTCACGGTGTACCTCGAGGACGAGGAGGGACGCGAGATCATCCTCACCTACCTCAACAAGGGTGACTTCATCGGTGAGATGGGCCTGTTCACGCCCACGCCGACACGCTCGGTGATGGTCCGCACGCGCTCGTCATGCGAACTGGCCGAGATCTCGTACCAGAAGCTCGAGCAGCAGTTCGAATCGGATCTGCGGCCCTATACGCGGCAGATCCTCTACGCCCTCGGACGCCAGCTCACGGAACGTCTGGTCGCCACGAGCCAGAAGGTCAGCCACCTGGCGTTCCTCGACGTGACAGGCCGTATTGCAGGTACCTTGCTCGAGCTGTGCAAGCAGCCCGATGCGATGACACACCCGGACGGCATGCAGATCCGCATCACGCGCCAGGAGATCGGCCGCATCGTCGGCTGTTCGCGCGAGATGGCCGGACGCGTGCTCAAGGATCTCGAAGAACGCGGACTGATCCACGTGAAAGGCAAGACAATCGTCGTGTTCGGCACGCGCTGACGTTGCGGCGCGTACGCCGCCGCCCCATCCCGTACTCCAGATCGACCGTACCCCGCACGCTGTGCGCGCCAGGTGCGCGTCGGTCCGCTCGCGTCAGGCGAATAGCTCGTGCAGACGTGCGCCGGGGTCGTCGGCTCGCATGAACGCCTCGCCGACGAGGAAGGTATGTACGCCGTGGCGCCGCATCAACGCCACGTCGTCACGCTGCAGGATACCGCTCTCGGTGACGACCAGGCGCTGCTCGGGGATCCGCTCGAGCAGGTCGAGCGTGGTCTGCAAGCTGACGTCGAAGGTCCGCAGATTGCGGTTGTTGATACCGATGAGGCGGTTGTCGGTGCGCAACGCGCGCGTCAGCTCGTCGCCGTCGTGCACCTCGATGAGCACATCCATGCCCAGCGCGTGCGCCTGGTCATTCAAAGCATGCAACTGCGCATCGTCGAGGCAGGCGGCGATGAGCAGGATGCAGTCGGCACCGATGGTCCTCGCTTCGACGACCTGGTAAGGGTCGACGATGAAATCCTTGCGGATCACGGGCAACGCACAGGCAGCGCGCGCCTGCTGCAGGTAGGCATCGCTGCCCTGGAAGAAGTCGATGTCGGTCAACACCGAGAGACAGGCCGCGCCGCCGGCGGCGTAGCTCGCCGCAATCTCTGCCGGTCGGAAGTCGGCACGCAACACCCCTTTCGACGGCGACGCCTTCTTGATCTCGGCAAT
>JAGRHA010000499.1 GCA_020445205.1 Gammaproteobacteria bacterium | reverse complement strand
AGAGCCGGGGCCCCCTTGGCGCAGCCGAGCACCGCAGGTCGAAAACGGATAAGCGCGAGGACTGTCTGACCGAGCGCAGCGAGGGAGTTCCGCAGCGCCCGTTTTCGGCCGAGGAGCGCAGGGCAATCGGCGCAGCGCGCCGATCAAGCCTTGGGGGTGCCCTTTCTTTTGCCTTCTTTTCTTTGGGCAAGCAAAGAAAAGAAGGGCTGGCGCGCTGAGCCCAGCGCTCTCAAAAACAATCCCGCGCGTCAGCGTGATCAACACCTGTCGAATACAGACATAGCCCCATCCAACAGGCAAAAAAAACCCGGCCATCGCTGGCCGGGCTCCATTTCTCCTCTGGTACCGCCGTCTTATTTCAGGCGGTTGATTCCGAGCATCTTCAGGATGTATTTCTCGTAGATAGGTTCCGAGGTGCCCTTCTTCATCTTGCGGATGAAGTATTTTTCGAACGCAATCTTGGCCATGTGCACCCATTTGCCTTTCTTGAACCACGCCACGTTACGCGGCGGGATCTGCGGCAACGCCACGAACGCGGCGCCCGTGTCGCCCATGTCGGCAAGACAGATCGCGTTCCAGGTGCCCTTCTGGTCCGGTTCCTTGCCGTCGAGGACGTTGTGGATGTTGTGCACGATCGCGGTCACCATCGACTCGATCATGTAGCCCGTCTTCGGCGCGCCTGTCGGTACCGGCGTTGCCTCCACGGGCGGAATCGCGATACACACGCCGGCCGAGTAGATGTTCTTGTAGGTCGGGTTGCGCTGGTACTCGTCGACGAAGACGAAACCGCGCGGGTTGCACAGACCTTCGACACCCATGACGGCATCGACGCCCTTGAACGAAGGCAGCATCATCGAGAACTTGAACTCGACTTCGTGCTCCTTGATCTTGTGGCCGGCGTTGTCGTACTCCTCGACGAACATCTTGCCCTCTTCCACCTTGGTCACCTTGGCGTTGGTGATCCACTTCATGTGGTGGTTGCGCATCTCGCTTTCGAGCATGCCCTGCGAGTCGCCGACGCCACCCAGGCCGAGGTGACCGATATAGGGCTCGGAGGTGACGAACGTCATCGGCACACGGTCGCGCATCTTGGGCTTGCGCAGATCGGCATCGAGGATGAACGCGAACTCGTACGCCGGGCCGAAGCAGGAGGCGAACGGCATGGCGCCGATCACGACGTGGCCCGGGTTGTCGAGCAGCTTTTTGTAGTCCTCGTAGGCGGACTCGGCATGGTCGACAGTGCAGACCGAGTGGGTGTGACCGCCGTTCGGACCGGCGCCGTCGACTTCTTCGAACGCCAGACGCGGGCCCGTGGCGATGACCAGGTAGTCATATTTCAGCGACTCACCATCACCGAAGGTCAACGTATTTGCGGCTGCATCGATCTTTTCGCAACGCTTGGCGACAAAGTTGATGCCTTTGCGCTCCAGATGCGGACGGATATCGAACGTGACGCTCGCACGATCACGCCAGCCGACCGCCACCCAGGGATTGGACGGTACGAACTGGAAATACTCACGTTCGTTGACGACGGTGATCTCGTGCTCCCGGCCGAGCTCTTCGCGCATTTCGTAGGCAGCGGGCATACCGCCCGTTCCGGCGCCGAGGACGACGATGTGTGCCATGTGATTCTCCTCATATTCCAGGACATTACGATGTTGCTACGACAACGCGCAGGCCCGAAACCGCATGGGATCTGAGCGACAGTCTGGAACACCAGTGTGATGCGTAACGGCTGCCCGTCGGGGGGCAGACCTCGCGGCCGGCTTTCAGTTGTTTTCAAGAGTACGAGCCGGCTCTGACCGCGCGATTATCGCACAAATTAACCCGTACTCGCGAAGGGAATTTTGACGCACGCCGTGCGCGCGGCTGTGGCGGGTCGCTTTCGGCCAATGCCTACGGCCAGCCGACCGCCGTCATGCGATAGCGGTGGGGAATCCGCACAAACAGGAAACCTGGCGTCTTATCAATCAATGACTTGGGCAGGAATCGTCTGCGGCACGGGGTTTCTCGCACCCCGTGCCCGACGCAAAAATCACAGGTCGCCGTTCACCCCGGCATCGACGATGCTGTAAATCGTGTCACGAACCTTTTTCGCCAAAGGCTGCAGATCCTCCGGCAGATCGACGGCGTGCAGCATCATGTCCATGTTCATGGTCACGATCCAACCCTTGCCGTTGGCGTCCTCGACGACCGCGATGCGGCACGGCAGGAAACCGGCAAAGATGATGTTGTAGTCGACCATCTTCTTCGCGATCAGGGCGTCGCAGAACGCCAGGATCCGCATGTAGTTGGCGTCCTCGCCCATGGACTTGACCTGCTCCGACAAGGGCAGGTCGGCGACCAGCTTGAAGTTGAGCATGTTGGAACGCAGCTGCATCGACTGCACCGCGTCTTCGACACTCACGCCATCGGCGATCTCGAAGCGCTGGATGCTGTTGTTGACCATCTGTTGCGCGACCATCTTGTCGAACGCCGGGGTGGCGATTTCGGTCTTGCTGCCGGCGTGCGAAACCGTGGCGAAAGCGAACATCAGGGCAAGTGAAACGATCATTCTGTTCATGCGGTTGTCCTCTGGGCACTGATGGGCAGCGCCATTGTGGGTTTGGGTATTCTGGCGTGGACGGGCGGGCGCGTCGGCACCGACCCGGCCCGCACGTGCGGTGACGCACCGGTCCCGCTAAGGACGGGGCACACGCGGCGTACTTCCATAATTTTTACTTATCAAAAAAGTCTACTTTATTTATCGAAGTGTTTCGACAGCCGCCGCCACAACCAACCCTGCGGTTTATCCTCGCCCGTTTTGATGAAATCGAGCGTGTGACGGTGCGACACGCTCCACTGCATGCGCGTGAAGGCCTTGAGGTCGCCGCACAGCAGTAGACGGTCGCCGGCACGGATCGGCGTGTTCGGCGCCGGCAACAGCAGGCGGTCGTTGCGGCGACGGATCAGCAGCACGATGGCACGCAACGACAGGTCACGCTGCCAGGGATTGCGCATCAGATCGCTGATCAGGAAATGCCCGCCTT
>JAGRHA010000498.1 GCA_020445205.1 Gammaproteobacteria bacterium | reverse complement strand
GCATCCGCCTGCCGGATATCGTGTTGAGTGCGGCCGGCTGCAGTGGTTCTACGCACGACGACGACTTCCGTGTCGAGAGCCAGGAAGAGGAAGAGCGCCGGCGCATCGAGTCGAAGCTGCGTTTCCAGTTGTATCGGGATCTCAAGAGCGACCAGGCGATCCTGCCGAGCCTGCCCGATCTCGCTTTGCGTATCCGCCGCGCGATCGACGACAGCAAGAGCACCGCACGTGAGGTCGCCAACCTCATCGAGACCGATCCGGCGATCACGGCGAAGTTGCTCAAGGTGTCCAACAGTGCATTCTATGCCGGCTTGAATGCGATCGAGACGCCGGCGGGTGCCGTGGTCCGTCTCGGTATGCAGACGACGCGCAAACTGGTGATGTCGTTCGCTCTCAAAGAGGTCTTTCGCAGTAAGGATCCGATGGTGCAGAAGCGCATGCACGTGTTGTGGAAGCACAGCGCGCAGATCGCCGCCTTGTGTTTCGTGCTCGCCGAAGAGGTCAAGGGGATCGAGCCCGAAGAGGCGTTGTTGGTCGGCCTCGTTCACGACATCGGTGCGATTGCGATTCTCAACTATATCGAACGCTATCCGGAACTCGCCGTCGACGAGGATTCGCTCGAGCAGAGCATCTCCGATATGCGCGGTGAGCTGGGCGCGATGATTCTGCGTGAGTGGAAGTTTTCACCCATCGTGATCGCGGCGGCACGAGATGCGGAAAACTGGTTGCGCGTGCACCAGGGGCCAGCGGACTTCACCGATCTGCTGATCGTCGCCCAGGTACATGAGCGCCTGCGCAAGCAGAACACCAAGGGGCTGCCGGCCATGGACCGGATCAGTGCCTTCAAACGCGTGCTCGGCGCCGATGCGACGCCGGAGAAGAGTGTCGAGATCATGCATGCCGCCAAGGCACGCGTCGACGAAATGCGCAGCATGCTGCGCAACTGACAGCTGCTGCGCACTGACTGCGGCGGCCACGCGCAGTCGCTTATTGCGCTATCAGGGCCTGGACCTCGCGGACGTCGGCCGCGGCACGGTCGAGTACGGCCAGTGACTGACGCGGCGTCATGTCACCGTTTGCCAGTTTGCTGAACGCGGGTAACGCGTCGAGTCGCGGCAGTGCGTGCGCCTGCGGCGTACCGAATGCGGCATGCAGCCGGGCGACGATGACGATGTCAGTGTCATCGGCAAGTGCCGTCCCGGTACGCTGCCAGAAGTGCGCATCGCGTACCACGGCGCCCAGTTCCTGCTCCAGCCCCCAATGCGTGATAGCACGTGTCGCGGCCGTCGTACGCAGGCTTGCAACCACATGCTCGAACACCTGTTCGCGAACCGCAAGCTGCGGGAAGCGGCTGATGGCGCCTATCACGGCGACACCGCCGATGTCGTGCACCAACCCGGCCAGCATGGCCTGCTCGGCATCGATGCCCGGTGTGACTTTGCCGAGTACATAACTGAGTGCGGCGACTTTGACCGAATGCTGCCAGACGGCTTCCATGCGGCGTTGGAGATCGCCCCCCGATACACGGAAGATGCTCTTCAACAGGCAGCTGAATACCAGGCTGCGTACCTTGCTGCGGCCGAGGCGCGTCGTCGCCTGCTGGATACTGGTGATGCGGTTGACGCCACCGAACGCGGCGCTGTTGACGACACTTAGCATACGCGTCGACAGCACAGGGTCGAGCTGGATCAGACGCGCGATGTCATCGCTCGTCGTCGTGTTCTTGTCGATCGCGTCGCCGATCTTGATCGCGAGGTCGGGCAAGCTCGGCAACTCGTAATGCGGTGAGTCGAAATAGCCTCGCAGCTCCGTGAGCGCCGACTCCTCGCTGCCGGTCAATTTCGGCGGCTCCGGCGTGGTGGGTTGCCGCTGGGCCATGGCCGTGCGTGGCAGCCAAATCAGGCGGCTCCCCTTGGCTGCCTCGATGCGCGCGATCCTGTGCCCACACGGAAGGGGGTAACGTGCGGCCGCCTGTTCACTCGTGAGCGTGACCGCTGCGCCGCTCTGGGTGACAAAACGTAACGCGCCGGCGGCGAGGTAGGCCACCTCGTCGTGGTCGGCGACGGCGATCGCTCCCGGCGGGTAGTCCACCAGGCGCGCGATAGCGGCGAGGGCGCCGATCGACTGCGGGTCGGGACCGACCAGCCGCTGTAGCAGCGCGGCGCTGACGGCGCGCTTCTGCTGGCTGCGGGTGTCGGGTTTCGCCTTGTTTCCGAACATCGCTCGACGGGGTCTCTTGCAGGTTTGCGTGCGGTGTTGCTGCACGCGTCGCATACGGCCTTTGCTCTGACGTTAGCGGCCGATGTACCCTTGCGCTTTATGCAGATCACGATAATTCCGGTTACCGCGCTCGAACAGAATTGCACGCTCCTGGTGTGCGAGGCGACGCGCAAGGCGGTGCTCGTCGACCCCGGTGGCGATGTCGACCTGCTGCTCGAAGCGGTCGAACAAGCGGGCGTCACGCTGGAGAAAATCCTCGTCACCCATGGCCATTTCGATCACGTCGGTGCCGTGGGCCGCCTGGCGCGCGAACTCTCGCTGCCGGTCGAAGGGCCGCACGAATTCGACCACTTCCTGCTGCAGACACTGCCGCAATGGTGTGCACAGTTCGGCTTCCCGCCGTGCGAGGTGTTCGAGCCCACCCGCTGGCTGCAGCAGGGGGACGAGGTTCGCTTCGGCGAGCAGGTGCTGGAAACGCATCACTGTCCCGGTCACACCCCGGGCCACGTGATCTTTTTTCATCCGGGTGAACGTATTGCGATCGTCGGTGACGTGATCTTCAGGGGATCGATCGGGCGTACCGATTTCCCGCGCGGCAATCACGAGACCCTGCTGCAATCGATCCGCACCCGGATCTGGCCGCTGGGTGACGACGTCACGCTGTTGCCCGGGCATGGCCCGCGCACCACGGTCGGCGAGGAGCGTCGGCACAATCCGTACGTGCAGGGCGACTGACGACCGGCAGACCGCGGATGGACGCTCATGCGTGTCGCCGTCACCGCGACCTTGCGGGCGTTTGATCGCGCCGGCCGCTGATCAGGCGTCTGGGTGGGGTCAGGCCGGGGTCTGTGCCGTCGCGACGCCGAGCGCGACCGATCCGAGTCCGTCCAGGATCTCCTCGAAACGTGCGGCTATCTTGACGTTGAGCAATTCGTCGGCACGTGTGCGCCCTGGATTGATGGCAGCCATCGGAATGTCGGCCTCGGCCGCGAGCCGACAGAATCGGAAACCCGAATACACCATCAACGACGAACCGATCACCAGCAATGCATCGGCGTCATGCAATGCGGCGATGGCGGCATCGACGCGTTGGCGCGGGATCGTCTCGCCGAAGAACACCACGTTGGGTTTGAGCATGCCGCCGCAGCGTGGACAGTCCGGTACCACAACGTCGTCGAATGCGGCGTCGTCGATCACGGCGTCCCCGTCCGGGGCGATGGTGGCCTCGCGCTGCGCGACACCGGGGTTGTGCTCGCACAGCCAATCCTGCACCTGCTGACGGGGCAGGCGGGTATGACAGTCGAGGCAGACGACCTCGTCGAGGCGCCCATGCAGATCGGTGACCGAGCGTGAGCCGGCCTGCTGGTGCAAGCGGTCGACATTCTGCGTCACCAGGTGGGCGATGCGGCCAGCGCGTTCCCACTGCGCCAATGCGACATGACAGGCATTCGGGGCTGCCTGGCGAAACCAGGGCCAGCCGACCATGCTGCGCGCCCAGTAACGTCGGCGGGTCGGCAGGTGGCGGATGAAGTCTTGATATTGCACCGGCTGTGGGCGCTTCCAATCGCCATTGTCGTCGCGATAGTCGGGAATGCCCGACGCCGTGCTGACACCCGCACCGGTCAGCACCAGCAGGCGTGGATGCTCACGCAGAAAGGTCTCCAGCGGCGTGATGTCGGTTGGTGTCGACACGTTAAAGGATGCGCTCAGGCGGCGGGTCGCCGCGTCTCGTTCGGTTGTCGTTGTTGCAATGCCTTTCTGCTCTGCCGCACGGGCGGGCATGCCAGCCACGATGCGACGGCAGCGGATCGGTCATTGGCATTTCACTTCGACTTTATGCCCCTGCAACGCGGGGGTCAAAAGAAAGAATGTAACCGTGTCGCGGTGCCATCCTGTAACGCACAGGTTGCGCGCGTTACGTCAGATTTGGCCGACGCGTGTAAAATGCGCGCTTCTTCAATCACCGTATTCCGGCTACCGCATGGACCAGGAACCCCCGCAGTTCAACGCAGACGGCATCGAGCAGTTGCCGTTGCGTCGTTTTACCGAGAAGGCCTATCTCGATTACTCGATGTACGTGATCCTCGATCGCGCACTGCCCTACATCGGTGACGGTCTCAAGCCCGTGCAGCGGCGCATCGTGTACGCGATGTCAGAGCTCGGTTTGTCAGCGGCGTCGAAACACAAGAAATCGGCACGTACGGTCGGCGACGTGTTGGGCAAGTTCCACCCGCATGGCGACACCGCTTGCTACGAAGCCATGGTGCTCATGGCGCAGGACTTTTCCTATCGTTATCCGCTCATCGACGGGCAGGGCAACTGGGGCTCGCCCGACGATCCGAAGTCGTTCGCGGCGATGCGTTACACCGAGGCGCGCCTGACGCCCTATGCCCAGGTGCTGTTGTCCGAACTCGGCCAGGGCACGGTCGAGTGGGTGGCGAATTTCGACGGCACGCTCGAAGAGCCAGCAATGTTGCCGGCGCGGCTGCCGAACGTGCTGCTGAACGGTGCGACAGGCATCGCCGTCGGCATGGCTACGGATATCCCGCCACATAACCTGCGTGAGGTAACGAGCGCCTGTATCCGTTTGATCGAAGATCCGAAGGCGAGTATCGCGGAGCTGTGTGAGCACGTGCCGGGACCGGATTTTCCCACCGAGGCCGAGATCGTCACGCCGCGCAGCGATCTGCGCAAACTGTACGAGAGCGGCAACGGGTCTTTGCGCATGCGCGCGCGCTGGCACAAGGACCAGGGCGCGATCGTGATCACCGCATTGCCGTACCAGGTGTCCGGCGCACGAGTGCTCGAACAAATCGCGGCACAGATGCAAGCGAAGAAGCTGCCATGGGTCGAGGACCTGCGTGACGAGTCCGACCACGAGAACCCGACGCGCTTGGTCATCGTGCCGCGCTCGAACCGCGTCGACAGCGAACGCATGATGCTGCACTTGTTCGCCACCACCGATCTCGAGCGCAGCTACCGCGTGAACCTCAACATGATCGGTCTCGACGGTCGACCGCAGGTCAAGGATCTGCGCACCATCCTGACCGAGTGGCTGGAGTTCCGTTTCACGACCGTGCGCCGGCGGCTGCAGTTCCAGCTCGACAAGGTGCTGGAGCGTTTGCACCTGCTCGAAGGCCTCATGGTCGCTTTCCTCAATCTGGACGAGGTGATCCGCATCATCCGCAGCGAGGACGAGCCCAAGCCCGTGCTCATGAAGCGTTTCGACCTCAGCGAGCTGCAGGCCGATTTCATCCTCGATACCAAACTGCGGCACCTCGCACGTCTCGAGGAGATGAAGATCCGCGCGGAGCAGGACAAGCTCAGCAAGGAACGTGATGAACTGCAGAAGACGCTTGGCTCGAATCAGCGCATGAAAACGCTGATCCGCAAGGAGCTCACGGCTGACGCGGAGAAGTACGGTGACGACCGCCGCTCGCCGATCGTTGCGCGTGCCGCGGCCGAGGCCATGGACGAGACCGAACTCACGCCGAGTGAACCGATCACCGTCGTGTTGTCGGACAAGGGTTGGGTGCGCGCGGCCAAGGGTCACGATATCAATCCCGCCGAACTCAGTTACAAGGCCGGCGACGGTTTTCGTCAGTCGGTACGTCTGCGCAGCAACCAGCAGGTCGTGTTCCTCGACTCGACGGGGCGCAGTTACTCGCTTGCGGCGCATACCCTGCCGTCGGCGCGCGGTCAGGGTGAACCCCTCACGGGACGCTTCAATCCGCCCTCGGGCGCGAGCTTCGTCGCCACGCTGGGCGGTGATCCCGATCAATGGTGGCTGTTGGCGTCCGACGCCGGCTACGGTTTCCGCGTCCAGGCCAAGGATCTGCTCGCCAACAAGAAGGGTGGCAAGGCCGCGTTGTCATTGCCGGCCGGTGCGCAGGTGCTCAGGCCCTGCGTGGTCGCGGACGCCGACAGCGATCGGCTGGTCGCCGTAACGAATGAAGGACGTATGCTCGTGATTCCCGCGAGCGATCTGCCGGAGATGCTGCGTGGCAAGGGCAACAAGATCATCGGTATACCGGCCAAGGCGGTCGCCGAGCGCAGCGAATACGTCGTCGACATTCTCGCCGTACCCGATGGTGGCAAGGTGCGCCTGAATTCCGGCAAACGTTACCTCGTATTGCGCGCCGCGGACCTCAACGCCTACGAAGGTGAGCGTGGCCGGCGCGGCAGCAAACTGCCGCGCGGATTCCAGAAGGTCGATAGTATCGAGCCTGCCGAATGACAAACATCGTCGTCCAGGAGGACGCCATGAAAATCCATAATGTGTCGTTGAAACCCCTGTTGCTGGGCATGTCGGCCCTGCTCGCTGCATGCTCGGGACCGTCCGAAGACGTGCGTGTGAGTTTCTGCAAGAACATCACCAAGGCCGCCGTGCCGTCCGCCCAATCGATCGAATGGAAGTCGAACGACAACACCTTCCGTCGGCCCGAGTACGCGATCGCGGCATTGACCTTCGACGCCACTGATGGCGACGGCAAAACCACCTCGATGCGCAGTGAGTGCTTCTTCGAATATGACGCGATCGAAGACACGGCACAGCATCTCGCCGATCCGTTCAGTGCCTATTCGACGCTGCCGTTCGCCATGACGCTCGACGGTCGTGCGCTGTCGGATGGTGAACTCGTGCGCTTGCGCAACGGTGAGCAGGTACGCCTCGGCAAGGCCGCGATCCAGGCACTCGAGACCAACGCCAAGGCGCTGGCCGACAAGGTGCGCGCAGGGATCGGACAGTAAGCCGGCGTGCTTTCCGCTGTCATCAATTCCAGCGGAAGGCGCGTATCGCCAGGCTCAGCAGGATGACGGCGATGCTGGCCAGCAGGCCGATCTCGAACATCACGTCGGCCAGGCCCGCGCCATCGAGCATGATGCGCCGCGCCGCATCCACGATGTGCGTGAGCGGCAACAGTTCGGCGACACGCTGTGCCCAGACGTTGGTGCCTTCGAGCGAGAACCACACGCCTGACAGCACCAGCATCGGCCATGACATCAGGTTGAGCACGCCGTCGGCGAGCTCTTCGCTGCGCACGCGTGCAGACACCGTCAGGCCGAGACTGATCAGCGCGATCGCCCCGGTCGTGAATACCGCGGCGAGCGCGAGATACGACCCGCGCATGGGAAAATCGAGCAGCAAGTTGGTGGAGATGAACACCAGCACATTGACCGTCAACACGACGAGCAGGCGCGACACGATCTGCGCGATGAGAAATTCGCCGGCCGTCAGCGGTGTCGCGCGCAGACGTCGCAGTACACCGTTTTTGCGGTAGCGCACGATGACCCAACCCACGCCCCATAGGCTGCTGAACATCACGTTCATGCCGAGGATGCCGGGTAGCACCCAGTCGACATAACGGATGGCACGGCCACTCACCACAGCACGCTGCAGCATTGCCGTGTCGGGCATTGTGCTGGCGCGCAGCAGGCGCTCGACCACGTAACCACGCGCCGACTGCTCGTTGATCCAATAACGCTGCGGTTGTGCGAGATCAATGAGCAGATCGATGCGGTGATAGCGCAGCTTGTCCATAGCTGCATCTGCATCGTCCTGCGCGATGAAGGCGATATGCCGGGTCTGCAGGAATGGCGTCCCGGTGCCGTCGTTGTGCAACACGCCGACCTTGTAAAGCTGTTCATCGGAATTGGCGAAGATGAAGGCGAAGCCCAGCACCATCACGACCGGCATGAAGATGTTCCAGCCGAGCCCCGCCTTGTCGCGGTAAAATTCGCGATTGCGGGCGATGAATACAGCGAAAATGCGGCGCAGGTTCATGACTCGCGCAGGCCGTGTCCGGTGAGCTTGAGGAACAGGTCGTCGAGAGTCGGCGCGCTCACATGCAATTCATCGAGCGCGACGGCGTGCTCGTTGAGCACCGCGAGCGTCTGATCGATATCGTCCGTGGCCGCCGTCGCATGGCTGCCGCGCACCTCGAAACCCGGCAGCAAATCACTGGCGTCGGGCAGGGCCGCGAGCGGCACGCGCACCAGGGCGCGCGGAAAATGTGCGGCGAGCAGGCGCTCGGGTACGCCTTGATCGATAATGCGTCCGCGGTCGATCACGGCGATCTCGTCGCACAACACGCTCGCTTCCTCCATGTAATGCGTCGTCAGCAGCACGGTCTTGCCGGCCGCCTTGATGCCGTCGATCAGCTGCCAGAAATTGCGCCGCGACTGTGGGTCGAGACCGGTCGTGGGTTCGTCGAGGAACACGAGATCGGGGTCGTTGACGAGCGCGATCGCCAACAACAGGCGTTGACGTTGGCCACCCGACAGTTTGCGCGTGTCGCGCGTGAGCAGCTCGCCGAGATTGCACAGCTCGATCAGCTCCTGCCGCGGACGGTGCCGCGAGTAGAAACTGGCGAACAGCTGCAGTGATTCCTCGACAGTCTGGAAATCCTGCAGTGCCGTGTGCTGAAACTGGATGCCGATCAGTTCGCGGAAGTGCGTGTCACGCGGCGCGCCGCGGAACAGGATCTCACCGCCGTCGGGATCGGTGATGCCTTCGAGTATCTCGAGGGTGGTGGTCTTGCCGGCACCGTTCGGTCCCAGCAGGCCGAAGCACTGCCCCTCGCGCACGCTGAAGCTGATGCCGTCGACCGCACGGACGCCTGGGAATGCTTTGACCAGATTGTCGACCGACAACAGCGGCGGCATGTTCGCCTGAAACCTTGTGAAGACTGGGTGTCCAGTCTAACCCCGGTATCGCGGCCTTCGCGAGCTGGTGTATCCCCATTTGCGGCGTTCAGCGTGGTTTCAGCTTGCGCGTCTAGCCTGTGCTCGTCAGGGCAATTGACAGGCGGTAGGGAGGTATCGATGTCGAACACGTCAGATCGTATCGTGGTATGGGACCCGTTCGTGCGGGTGTTTCACTGGTCGCTGGTGAGCGCGTATGCCGTCGCCTGGGCGAGTGCCGAAGAATGGGCCTCGCTGCACGAACGTGCGGGGTATTTCATCGCCGTCCTTATCGGCTTGCGTGTGGTCTGGGGGATAGTCGGCACGCGTCACGCGCGGTTCGGTGACTTTCTCGCCGGTCCCGGGCGCACGCTCGACTATCTGCGTTCGTTGCGACGGGGCCACGCGCAGCGTTTTCTCGGTCACAACCCCGCGGGTGGCTGGATGATCATCGCGCTGTTGCTCACGCTCGCGGTGACGGTGGCGAGCGGTGTGGCGATGCAAGGTGCGGGTGAGCGCTGGGAAGACCTGCACGAAGGCGCTGCGAACTTGACCTTGCTGCTGGTCGTCGTGCATGTCAGCGGCGTACTTGTGTCGAGCGTGCTGCACCATGAGAATCTGCTGCGAGCCATGGTGACCGGGCGCAAGCTGAGAGGTGAGAGTGATGTCTGAGCGTAACCGAATGCGATGGTCGTGGCTGTTCGTCGCGGTCGTAGCCGCCGCCGGTGGCGTCCTCGCCGTGGTCGATATGCCGGTGATGGCGTCGGGCGACGACGATCATGAACACGCCCGCGAGTATCTGGAAAGTGGCCAGGCCATGCCGTTGACGCAGTTGTTGAGCCGCCCCGAACTGGCTGGACGCCAGGTGCTCGAGGCCGAACTCGAGCATGAACACGGGCGCCTGGTCTACGAACTCGAACTGCTCGGTGATGACGGCCGCGTGGACAAGCGTTATTTCGACGCGGCAAGCGGCGAACCGGTGCAGCGCGCGCGGGACGACTGAATGCGCCTGCTGCTGGTCGAGGACGATGCAGAACTGGCGGCCGGGGTCGCCAGCGATCTGCGCGCCGAGGGCTTTGCCGTCGACATCAGCAATGACGGTATCGATGCCGAGTTTCTAGGCCGCGAGCAGGCGTACGACGCGATCATCCTCGATCTCGGTTTGCCCGGGCGGCCCGGCCTCGACGTGCTGCAGCATTGGCGTGCCGATGGCCTGGGTACGCCGGTCCTGATCCTCACTGCGCGTGACAGCTGGAGCGAGCGTGTGCAGGGTCTGAAGGCGGGCGCCGACGATTACCTCGGTAAGCCGTTCCACATCGAAGAACTGATCGCGCGCGTGCAGGCACTCTTGCGGCGCAGCACGGGGCGCGCCAGCGCGCGCCTCGAAGTCGCTGGGCTCGGTCTCGACGAGGAGCGCCAACTCGTGATCGGCAGTGAAGGTGAAGAAATAGCCCTGACAGCGACCGAGTTCCGGCTGCTGCGCTACCTCATGAGCCATCCCGATCGGGTGTTGTCGAAATCACGCCTCACGGACCATGTCTACGAGAGCGACAGCGACCGCGACAGCAATGTCCTCGAGGTCTACATACGGCGATTGCGCGACAAGATCGGTCGCGAGCGTATCGAGACGCGGCGTGGCCAGGGTTATGTGTTCCGGAGTGCGCCGTGAAATCACTCGAGGCCCGTCTCGCGAGTGGCTTGTTGCTCGCCCTGCTAATCGTGTTCACTTTGCTGCTATGGGGCGCTTCCGTGGCCGTTGAGTCGCTCGGCCGCAGTTACGTGCAGACGCGCCTCGAACATGATGCAGAGGCGCTGCTCGGGGCGGTCAGGCGCGCGCCGGACGGCAGCGCGCGATTGCGTGCCGGACGCGTGACGCCGATCTACCAGCAACCGCTGTCCGGTCATTACTTCGAGATCGCCTTCAGCGATGGCACGCGGCTACGCTCACGTTCGTTGTGGGACTACGACCTCGTGCTGCCATCCGTGGCCCTCGGCGCCGTTCGTCGAGACATCGTCGATGGGCCAGGAGAGCAGCGCCTGTTGGTACGCTCGGCAGGCTATGAAAAAGACGGCATCGGTTTCACGCTGACGGTTGCCGAGGACCTCGCGCCATTGTTGGTGCAGATGACGCAGATACGTTGGCTGGCGCTCGCGGTACTCGTGGTGGCGCTGCTGGTCGTACTGGTCGCTCAGCGTTTGTTGCTGCGGCGGAGCTTTCGTGAGCTCGACAGCGTGCGTACCGAACTACGCGAGGTCGCCGACGGCGAACGTGAACAGATCGATTCGCTCGGTCCCGCCGAGGTGCAACCGCTGACCACCGAGGTGAACCGGCTGTTGACCCAGTTACAGCAACGTCTGCAGCGATCGCGACGCGCGGTCGGCAATCTCGCACATGCGCTGAAGGGGCCGCTGAGTCTCATGACCCACGACCTCGATGCATTGCCCATGAGCGAGGCGCAACGGACGCAGACACGCCGCCGTCTCGATCGTGTCGCGCAATTGGTCGAACGCGAACTCAAGCGGGCGCGATTCGCCGGCGAGGGGGGCGGGCAACGGTTCCGGCCGGCGCGCGACGTGCCGGATCTCGTCGATGCCCTGCGCCGACTCTACCAGTCACGCAAGCTCGACATCCGCGTGCTCGAACTCAGTGAAGCCATGTCGCCGTTCGATTACGACGACATGCTCGAGTTGCTCGGTAATCTGCTCGACAACGCCTGCAAATGGGCCAGGGAGACGATCGAGATCCGCGTGACGCTCGCAGACAGCCTGGTCGTCACCGTCGCCGACGATGGTCCCGGTATTCCGCAGGATGCGCGAGAGGCGTTGTTGCGGCGTGGGACGCGGCTGGATGAGGAGGTCGAAGGCACGGGCCTGGGGTTGGCGATCGTTGGTGATCTCGTGCGGCATTATCGTGGCCAGATCACGCTCACCGCGGCCCCGCGCCTCGGTGGGCTCGAGGTTTGTGTGACCCTGCCATTGCTCGTGCCGACCGCCGCGTGAGTGCCGCGACGATGCTCCGTGAGCGGGTATTTGCGCGCGCAGCGGCGTGAATTCAGCGTGGTTTCATGTACCCGGCGTAGCGTGACAGTCACAGGGAGGGAACACGAAGGTGGTCACCGCCGTCAGGGACCGATCGCACGGCGATCACGCCGACCGGAGAGCCAACATGACTGTCAAGACTTTGTCCATCATCACACTGGGTGCGTTGCTCGCGGCCGGTGTCGCGCTCGCGAGTGACGACACCGCAGAACGCGAGGCGTTGTACGAGCGCCGCGGGCCGCTGCCTTTCGAAGCCTATGACCTCGATGGCAACGGGGTAGTGACGGCGGCCGAACATGCGCAGGTGCGCAGCGAACGGCAGGCACTGCGTGCAAGCCGCGGCTACCCGATGCGCGGTGCCGGTAATGCGCCGGCGTTCGAAGCCATCGACCGTGATGGCAACGGCAGCATCGACCGCAGCGAACTCACGAGCTGGCATCAGCAACGGATGCAGCAGCGCTTCGCGGGACGCATGCCGCGCTGTGCGCAGTAAGCAGAGACCTGCGGCGGTCACTGCCGCGGTGTGGGCGGGTCCATGAACGGGCCCGCTCCCCACCGCTCAGCGTGCCGCGTCCGCCCCTTGCGTGCGTTCACTCACGGCGTGATGCGATAGCGTGCACACAGACTGAAACTGTCGCCAGCGCCGACCTCGATGACGTCGTCGGCGGCATTGGCGGTTTCGACACACACGAAACGCCGGTAAG
>JAGRHA010000067.1 GCA_020445205.1 Gammaproteobacteria bacterium | reverse complement strand
TCGCTCCGCTGCAGGCGATCCAGCAGTCGGCCGCGGAAGTCATCTCGCGCCAGCTGGCCTTCGTCGCCCTGCCGCGCCGCTTCAGCGCGCCGATGCAGGAGATCTGGACGCTGCAGCCGCGCTTCCAGTTCACGCGCGGCAAGCGGCCGCAGCGCCTGCTGGCACACCCACGTTTCCGCGCGGCCTACGACTTCCTGTTGTTGCGTGCCGCCGCGGGCGAGGCGGATCCCGAACTCGCCGAGTGGTGGACCGAGTTCCAGGACGGCCATGTCGAACCCGTGGCCGAAGATGCCAAGCCGTCGCGCTCAGGGCGCCGGCGCAGAGGGCGCCGCGGTGGTCGGCGCAAGGAAGCCGACGGCGCGGAATGAGCGTCGTCGAAGAGACAGCCTACGTCGCGCTGGGGAGCAACCTCGCCAATCCCCGGCACCAGGTCGAGCAGGCGCTGCGCGAACTCGACTGCATCACCGAAACGACGGTCACGGCGCATTCGCCACTCTATCTCACGCCGCCACTGGGGCCGCCCGGCCAGGCCGATTACGTCAACGCGGTCGCGCGGCTGCGCACACGCCTCGAGCCGCTGGCCCTGCTCGATGCCCTGCAGGCCATCGAAGCGGCACATGCGCGCGTGCGCGGCGAGCATTGGGGGCCGCGCACCCTCGATCTCGACCTGCTGCTGTTCGGTGAACGGTCGGTGGAACACCCGCGGTTGCGGGTGCCGCACGCCGAGATGCATCGCCGCGCCTTTGTGTTGGTGCCGCTGTACGACATCGATCCCGACCTCACGATTCCGGGCCACGGCGCCCTGCACACGCTCGTGCAAACGAGCGATCGCGCGGGGATGCGGCGCCTCGCGGAGGGCGACGATGACTGAAGGCGCGGGTTCGGCGCTCGATTTCATCGTCGTCGAAGGGCCGATCGGCGTCGGCAAGACCAGCCTGGTGCGCCGGCTCGCCGAGTCTTTCGGTTGCGACGCGCTGTTCGAACGCGCCGAGGAAAACCCCTTTCTCGAGGGCTTCTACCGCGACGCGCGCAGTGCGGCGTTTCCGGCACAGCTGCATTTCCTGTTCCAGCGCAGCCGTCAGTTGCAGCAGTTGCGCCAGCGCGACCTGTTCCGCCAGCGGCTGGTCGCCGATTTCCTGTTCGACAAGGACCGGCTGTTCGCCGAACTGAACCTGCTGCCCGAGGAGCTCGCGCTGTACGACGAGGTCTACATGCGCCTGTCCATGGACGCCCCGCCGCCCGATCTCGTGGTGTACCTGCAGGCCCCGGTCGACGTGCTCATGCAGCGCGTGCGCAAGCGTGCACGTCCGATCGAGCGCACGCTGACGGCGGCCTACCTCGAGCGTCTGTCACAGGCCTATTCGCGCTTCTTCTACGGCTACGACGAGGCGCCCGTGCTCATCGTCGACGCCGCCGACATCAACCCCATCGACAACGAATCCGATTACCGCATGCTGTTTGCCGAGATCCGTCGCAAAGCGGCGGGCAAGCGCTATTTCAACCCGTCACCACTGGCGATAAACTGACCCCAGCCGGCAGGCATAATGGCGTCGCCAGCGAGGAGGACAGGTGGGCAAGATCACGATCAGTTCGCTCAACCGCATGAAAGCGGCGGGCGAGAAAATAGCGGTCATCACGAGTTACGACGCGAGCTTCACGCGTCAGATCGAACGGGCCGGGATGGACGTGATCCTGGTCGGCGATTCGCTCGGCATGGTGGTGCAGGGACACGAGAGCACGCTGCCCGTGACGGTCGATGAAATGGTTTACCACACGGCCAATGTCATGCGCGGCAGCGATCGCACCATGGTCATCGCGGACATGCCGTTCATGAGCCATGCGACCGCAGAGCAGGCCTTGCACACCGCCGGCCGGCTCATGAAGGAGGGTGGGGCGCACATGGTGAAGATCGAGGGCGGTGCACCGCAACTCGATACCGTACGCCACCTGACCGCACGTGCCGTCCCGGTGTGTGGCCACCTCGGCCTGATGCCGCAGTCGATCCATCAGCTCGGCGCCTACAAGGTGCAGGGGCGCGGCGAGCATGCCGCTGAGCGCATCCTCAAGGATGCCGTGGGACTGCAGCATGCCGGGGCACAGATGCTGGTGCTCGAGTGCGTGCCGGCGGTGCTCGCGGCGGAGATCACCAAAGCGCTCGATATCCCGGTGATCGGTATCGGTGCCGGCGTCGATGTCGACGGCCAGGTGCTGGTGCTGTACGACATGCTCGGCATCACGAGTGACGGCACGCCGAGTTTCGTGCGTGATTTCCTCGCCGATACCGGCACCATCAATGGGGCACTGGAAGCCTACGTGAAGGCAGTCAAGAACCAGGAGTTTCCGGCACAGGAGCACACGTTTTCGTGATCACCCTCAGCGATCTCAGCGCGTTGCGGACGCAGATCGAGTCGTGGCGACGTGGGGGCAATGTCGCCTTCGTGCCGACGATGGGCAATCTGCACGAAGGGCATCTGGCACTGGTACGTGCAGCGCGCAAGCTGGCCGATCGCGTGGTCGTCAGCATCTTCGTCAATCCGCTGCAGTTCGGTGCTGGCGAGGATTTCGACAACTATCCGCGCACGATGGAACGCGATTCTTCGATGCTCGAAGGCGAGGGTACGGATCTGTTGTTCGCGCCGTCGGTCGCGGTCATGTATCCCAAGCCGCAGGAGCAGCAGACGCGCGTCGAGGTGCCCGGGCTGTCGAGCCTGCTGTGTGGTGCCTGCCGGCCGGGACACTTCGTCGGTGTGTCGACGGTGGTGTGCAAGTTGTTCAACATGGTGCAGCCCGACATCGCCGTCTTCGGCAAGAAAGACTTCCAACAACTCATGGTCATTCGGCGCATGGTCGATGATCTGGCGATGCCGGTGCGCGTCGTTGGCGCCGAAACCGTGCGCGAGGCGGACGGTCTGGCGATGAGTTCGCGCAATGGCTACCTGTCACCCGATGAACGCCGTACGGCACCGATTCTGTATCGCGTGCTCAGCGGTGTCGCCACGCGCCTGCGTGAAGGCAGCGACGACTACGAGGGTCTGCAGGTGCAGGCGGCGCGCGAGCTCGAGGAAAGCGGTTTCACACCGGACTATGTCGCGATACGTCGCGCGTCGGATCTGCAGGAGCCCGAGGCCGACGAAAAAGACCTCGTGGTGCTCGCAGCCGCAAATCTCGGCAAGGCACGCCTCATCGATAACATCGATCTGAGTCGCTGAGTCGCTGAGTCGCTGAGGCGTCGCGCAGCGGCGATGGCGCCGCTGCAGACCGCACGTCATGTCGACGTCAACCCGTGTTACGCATGCCGCCTGCGATGGCGTTGATCGAGCGCAACAGCGGGTCGAGGCTGGCTTCGCGATCACGCTCCCGTGTCTCGGGGCTGCGGTAACGTTCGAGCAGCTCGAGCTGGATGTGGTTGAGCGGGTCGAGGTAGGGGTCGCGACGCGTCAGCGAGGTCTTGAGCAACGGATTCTCGTCGAGCAGTTCGTCGATCTCGGCGACCTTGCGCAGCCAACGTACCGTGCGGCGGTATTCCTGCTCGATCAGGCCGAATACGCGTTCGCCCGTTTCCCGGTCGTTGCACAGATCGGCGTATTCGCGCGCGATGTCCATGCGTGACTTGAATAGGGCCATCTGCGTATTGCTCAGCAGCGCGCGGAAGAACGGCCAGTCGCGATACATGGCGCGCAAGGTCTTGAGGCGCTTCTTCTCGTCGTCGCAGCAACCTTCGAGGGCCGTGCCCAGGCCGTACCACGCCGGCAGCGTCTGCCGCGCCTGTGCCCAACCGAACACCCATGCGATCGCGCGCACCGACGATTTCGATCGGTCACCCTTGGCACGGTGTGACGGGCGCGATCCGATATTCAGCATACCGATCTCCGACACCGGCGTGGCTTCGTAGAAGTAGTCGAGGAAGCCGGGCGTATGTTCGGTGAGCGCACGGTATGCCGCTTCGCCCTTCTCGGCCAGCAAGGCCATGTTGCTCTGATAGCTCTCATCATCCGGTTCCACGGGTCGGATCAGCCCCGTGCTCGCCGTGACGACACCCGTGAGACCCATGGTGAGTTCGTAGACGGCGGTCTCGCGGTTGCTGTACTTGTACGACAGCACCTCACCCTGTTCCGTGAACTTGATCTGTCCGAGCAGTGTGCCGGCCGGCTGCGCGAGGATGGCGTCGTGTGTCGGGCCGCCGCCGCGGCCGATGGTGCCGCCACGGCCGTGGAACAGGCGGATGCGCACCCCGCGCGACTTGCCGAGGGCGATGACCTTCTGCTGCGCACGGTACAGCAACCAGGCCGAGGCGACGATGCCGCCGTCTTTGGCTGAGTCCGAGTAACCGAGCATCACTTCCTGCAAGGTGCCGTGTTTGTCCAGCAGGCGGCGATAGACCGGGTGATCGAGCAGTTCGGAGATCACGGGTTCGATGCGCTCGAGATCGTGAATGGTCTCGAACAGGGGTGACACGCCGATGCGACTGACGAAGCGGTCACCCTGGCGCCCCGCCAGGCCCGTGAGGCTGGCCAGGAACATCACGTTCATCACGTCCGATGCATGATGCGCCATCGAAATCACGTAACGTCCGATGACGCGTGGACTGATGGTCTGCTGCATATCGCTGACGGTGTCGAACACGGCGAGCACTTCGCGTGTCATGTCGTCCAGTGCATCGCGCGATTCGAGCTGTGGCGGATTGTCGATCAGGCCGCCGAGCAGTGCGAGGCGGTGCGGCTCATCGAGCGCGGCGTAATTCTGCTCGATGCCGAGGTGGGCGAGGATGTCGGCAACGGCATCGGTATGCACGTTGGATTCCTGACGGATGTCGAGCCGCGCGAGGTAGAAGCCGAAGGTGCGCGCGAGACGGATCAGATCGAGCAGGTCGGCATTGGCCGCGTCGCCGTCGCCGTGACTGATCAACGAATCGCGCATCAACTCGAGGTCGCGCAGGAACTGACCTTCGTTTTCGTAACCCTCGCCGATGGCGTCGTGCGTCCGGCCTTCCATGCGCGCGACGCAGCGCTGTTGGCTCTGGTGCAGACGCAGGCCGATGACATAGAGTTTGCGCCGATAGGGTTCCTCGGGGAACCGCGCGGGCCAGTCGGCATCGTACAGGGCACGATACTCGTCGTCGGCCTGTAGGCTGGCGAGGAAGGCCGGTGAGGGCGCGCAGAAGTCCTGCGAATGCGTCAGCACGCCGACGAGCGCGGCGACGCGGTCGGCATAAGCCTGCAGGATCGTTTGTTGCTGGGTCAGTATCGCTTCACGGGTCGTTGACGCGGTGACGTTGGGGTTGCCGTCGCGGTCGCCACCGATCCAGCTGCCGAAACGGATCATGGCTGGCAGATCGACGCCATGGAAATGCGGGTGGTCGTGGTAGGCGCGCTGTATCGCCCCTTCGAGGCGGCGGTACACGACGGGGATCGCGTCGAACAGCGCACCTTTGAAATGATGCATGCCCATGCGGATCTCGTGGCGCACATCGGGGCGCGATGGACGCACCTCGTCCGTCTTCCACAGTGTCTGGATGTTGGTGCGCAGGCGCCGGATGTTGGCTTCCTTGTAGTCGATCGAGGTCGGCGGTGCGTCCAGGGCATCGATGGTTTCGAAAATGCGCCGCATCTGCAGCATGATCGAACGTCGTTTCGATTCCGTCGGGTGCGCCGTGAAGACCGGCATGTAGCGTACTTCTTCGAACAGGTCCTGGAGCTCGTCGGGCGATACGCCCTTCTTGCGCAGCTCGCGCAGGCAGGCATCGAACGAGCCCTTCCACAACACGCCACCTTTGGCGGCAACGCGACGGCGCTGACGGTGCTGGTAGCTTTCCTCGGCGGTGTTGACGAGCTGGAAGTAGATGCTGAACGCGCGAATGATCGGGCGCAGGGCGTCGGGTGACAGGGTGCCGATCAGCTTCTTCAGGCGTGCCAGTCGTATGGTGTCGGGTTTGTCGCGCAGCTGGATGAAGCCCTTGCGCAGCCGTTCGATGGTCCTGAGCACGTCTGCGCCGGCCTGGGTGCTGATGACGTCGCCGAGGAGGTGGCCAAGGAGTTTTACCCGGCTGCGCAGGCTTTTGTCGTGCTTGACGCACGCGTCGATGAAGGGGTCACTCACGTTACTGCTCTCGTGTTGCGTTGTGTTGGGTATCCCCACCGCCGCAGGGGCACCGTGGACTCAGCTTGGTATACTTGTTCGCTTGCAACGCATTTCTGCGTGGATACGGGATTCGGTGAGCGCCCGTCGCGCCGGTTCGGTAGAGCGGATTCGGAACAAGTTCCTGCCTGTGTCGCATTGACAGCATAGTAGGGACTTGGCGGGTTCGTTGATACACGAATTTGATCGGCGTCGGTCGCGCCGGCGCCCGAGGGTGCTAAGTTTGCCAGCCTCCTGTATCCATGGCGTCTCACCACGTCTTTTCAAACGGTCAATATGCACCTGATCAGTCACAGCCCGGCCTGGCGCACACTCGAAACCCACTGGCGCGAGATCGCCGACCTGCGCATGCGCGATCTGTTCGAACAGGATCCGGAGCGCAGCCGGCGCTTCAGTCTCGAGCAGTGCGGGATCTATCTCGACTACTCGAAGAACCTGGTCACCGAGCAGACCATGAGCAACCTCATGGCGCTGGCGAAGACCGCGGATCTCACGTTCTGGGGTGACAGCCTGTTGCGCGGCGACAAGGTGAACAACACCGAGGGGCGTGCCGTGTTGCACATGGCATTGCGTAACCTCGGGTATCGCGACTACCAGGTCGACGGGGTCGATGTGATGCCTGCGATCCGCTCGGTGCTGTCACGCATGCGGGCGTTTTCCGACGATGTCCGCAGCGGTCGCTGGCTCGGCTACACGGGCCAGCGCATCACCGACGTCGTGAGTATCGGTATCGGTGGTTCGAGTCTCGGGCCGAAGATGGTCTGCGAGGCCTTGCGTCCCTACCAGGAGCGTACGCTGCGCGTGCATTTCGTCTCCAACGTCGACGGCGCGCAGCTGGTGCAGACACTGCAATGGCTCGATCCCGCCACCACGCTGTTCGTGATCGCGTCGAAGACGTTCACGACGCAGGAGACGATTACCAACGCCGACTCGGCGCGCGATTGGTGCCTCGAGGCGTTGCACAACGAGGCCGCGATCGCACGGCACTTCGTCGCCGTGTCGACCAACACCGAGGCCGTGGCGGCGTTCGGTATCGATCCGCACAACATGTTCGAGTTCTGGGAATGGGTAGGTGGCCGCTATTCGCTGTGGTCTGCGATCGGCCTGCCGATTGCGCTGGCCATCGGCATGGACCGCTTCGAGGAACTGCTTGCCGGCGCGCACGACATGGACGAACACTTCGTCGAGGCGCCACCGGAGCGCAACATGCCGATCATCCTCGCGTTGCTGGGCATCTGGTACAACAACTTCGGCGGCTCGGACACGCATGCCATCATCCCCTACAACCAGAATCTGCGTCATCTGCCGGCCTACCTGCAGCAGGTCGACATGGAGAGCAACGGCAAACGCGTAACGCGCGATGGTGAACCCGTCGACTACCAGACCGGCCCCGTGATCTGGGGACAGCCGGGTACCGACGCCCAGCACAGTTTCTTCCAGCTCATCCACCAGGGCACGCGACTGGTGCCGACCGATTTCATCCTGCCGATGGTCAGTCACCATCCGCTGGACGAGCACCATGACAAGCTCGTGGCGAACTGCCTCGCCCAGGCGCAGGCACTGATGCGCGGGCGCACCGAGGCGGAGGCGAGGGCCGAACTGGAGGCCGGCAACATCCCGGCCGAACGGATCGAAAAGCTGGTGCCGCACCGCATCTTCCCCGGCAACCGGCCGAGCAACATGATTGTCGTCGACAAGCTCACGCCGCACGTGCTCGGCGCACTGATCGCGATGTACGAGCACAAGGTGTTCGTGCAGGGCGTGATCTGGGGGGTCGACTCGTTCGACCAGTGGGGTGTCGAGCTCGGCAAGCAGCTCGCCGGCCACATCCTGTCCGACTTCCGCCAGATCTCGTGCTCGCCCGGCGTCGACTCGTCGACCGCGAGCCTTATCCGACGCTACCACATGGCGATGCCGGACTGAGTCTGTGCGCCGTGGGTGCCGGCCGCGGCGGCTACGGGTCGCGTGACGGTTTGACAACGGGACATTGGGTGCGCCGGCGTGCCACGCGGTACGTCGCGATGGTGGTCGAACCTGCCGACAACCGGCACCAACGAAAAACGCCGGCTCGGGGTCCCGAACCGGCGTTTTCTGATGTCTGGCTCCCCCGGTTTCAGCCTCTTTGCAAAACCATGAAACAGGGCGAAACTCATTTCGCACTGTCCTGATCGCGTGAAACGCGTTTTTGCTGTTTCTTCATGTTGCGTACCGTTCCACCAAATTGCATAATTTTGGTTGGGTAGATTGTTGGGAACGGAGCGCACGAAAGTTATGCCACGAATCGTGGAGCCATTGTCGCCGCTCGTGGTGAGCCGCTTGGACAAGCCCGGTTTGTACGCAGTTGGTGGGGTTGCCGGCCTGCAGCTTCAGGTAACGACCACCGGCAGCCGTTCGTGGGTGCTGCGTGTGCGCGTGGGGTCTAAGCGCCGCGATATCGGTCTTGGCGGATACCCGACCGTCAGTTTGGCTCAGGCCCGGGACAAGGCTAGAGCCGTCCGTCAGCAGATTGAGCAGGGTGTCGACCCAGTGCTCGAACGTCAGGCGGCTAAGGCCCGGCTGGTGGCCGCTCAGGCGGCGCAGCTGTCGTTTGATGAGGCCGTGAAGCAGTTCCTGCAGTCCAAGCGGCAGGAAATTGTGCCCAAGGCTGCCCAGCACTGGAAAAACACCCTCGCGACGTATGCATCCCCGGTCGTCGGGCAGATGCACGTCGGCGACATCGGTCTGGGACACGTCCTCGCCGTGCTCGAACCGATCTGGACGACGAAAACCGAGACGGCAAAGCGACTGCGCGGCCGGATCGAGGCCGTGCTCGCCTGGGCGATCGTCCGCGGCTACCGGCAGGGGGATAACCCAGCACGCTGGAAAGGCAACCTGGATGCTGTACTGCCTAAGCCGACCAAGGTCGCGCCAGTGAAGCACATGCGCGCGCTACCTTACCCAGAAATGCCCGACTTCATGTGCCGACTGGCATTGATCGACGGCCAAGGGGCGAGGGCGCTGCAGTTCGCGATCCTGACGGCCGCACGGTCAGGTGAAGTCCGGGGGGCGACCTGGCAGGAATTCGACCTCACGGCGAAGACTTGGACGATACCTGCCGAACGGATGAAGGCAGGGAAGATCCACCACGTCCCGCTGTGCGACACCGCAATCAATCTACTGAAGGCGCTCCCGACCGGCACGCCCGGTGACTATGTGTTCCCCGCCAAGCGCGGCGGCATGCTCTCAGATATGACGCTTTCGGCCGTGACGCGTCGAATGGGCGTCGATGCAGTTCCACACGGATTCCGGTCGACTTTTCGGGACTGGGCTGCCGAGCAGACGGATTACCCGCGCGAGGTCGCCGAGATGGCCCTAGCGCATTCTGTGCAAGGTGTCGAAGGTGCGTATCGCCGTGGCGACCTGTATGACAAGCGGGTGCAACTCATGGCCGACTGGTCCGGATATCTGGCACCGCGTGCCGGGGGTGACGCGTGACGATGCCGACCTCCGAAATGCTCACCAGCCTGTTTGCATGGTACGAAGGATCACTGGCGCAGATGGAGCGGGAACAGATCGCGCCGAGCGAACAAGTCATCATTCGCCGGATGCTTGCCCCCGAGGGGCGGGCAGCTCTGCAACGTTTTGTTGGGCGGCTCGAGCGGTCTATGCATGTTCTGGCGGCCGTGCGTCTTGTCGACCTGATGATCGGGAAGGTCCTGATATT
>JAGRHA010000497.1 GCA_020445205.1 Gammaproteobacteria bacterium | reverse complement strand
GCCTCGTACAGGCGGTTTTCGGCGTCGATCTCGGAGGCGAGTTTGAATTCGACTTTCATCACGGTACTGCCGACGCGAATGCGTGCATTGGGGTCGATGGGCACACGCTCCACCTTGATGCCGTCGACGTAACAGCCGTTTGTCGAATCGAGGTCGAGCAGTTCCACGCGATCGCCCTCGACGAGCAACGCGCCATGCTGTCTCGACACCCGGGGGTCGGCGAGCACGATCTCTGCATCTTCGCTGCGACCGAAGCTCGTACGCGCAGCCGTGAGCGCGAACGACCGTCCCTGATCCTTGCCGGATACGATCACGAGGTACGGTGTCAGCTGATTCGCGTCACCGGTCAGATCGGCAAAGGTGCTGTCGAGTGCCGTCTCGCTGAAGTGCAATGCGGTTTTGTCGAAATCGTCCATCTGCAAGGTCGTCCCTTGAGTCGGTCAGCCACGGCCCAAGTATCGCAGAGTGCGCGGATCCTTACCGCGTTCTGCGCGGTGGCCGTCCGGCACACAGGCGAGCCGCTGCAATTCGAACGGCTGGCAGTGCCCGGGCTCCCTGCCTGCCGGACTACGCACCTCGCAGCGTGCATCTCTGGATTTTCCACGACAGGCCTCGAATGCGAATGGCGGCGGTTGCGGACGGCCGGCGGCGAAGGGAGCCGCACCAGAGCGGTCGCCGGTTTGCGGTGATGGAGCTGGAGCCGGAGCTGGAGCCGGAGCTGGAGGGAAAGGCGGCTGCGCCACACGTCCGACCACAGCGGAATCGCTTGTGTCCGCTTCCACCCGCGGCGGCGCGGGTGGCGGCGCATCCTGCAGTCGCGGTGCGAAGACCGGCGTGGGCGCCGGCAGCGCCGGTTGTGTTACCAATTTGGCTCGCGCCGCACGAGGCGTCGCCGCGGCGGCCTCTGGTGCGCGCCGTTCGTTCGCGGCAGTGCGCACCTGCGGTACGTCCGCAACGGCGGTTGACGGCGTCCACTGACGCCATGCCACGATCCCGACGGCCAGTCCGATCGCCAGCAGCATCCACGGACGCGTGCGGTGCGGCTCGGGAGCACGACTGTAATGCACGACCGTCGATACCGGTGCCGGCGCCGCTGGACGTGCAGGTGCGCCGGACGATGCACCGAGCGGCATCGACGCCGTCGCGCCTGTCAGCCCCATGCGCAGCGCCTGCACCGTCTGCGGTCTCGCCGCCGGGTCGAGCGCGAGGCCACGCATGATGGCGTTGCTGAACGCCTTGCTCAGGCGGGGATTCAACGACACGGGCGGTATCAATCGATCGTCGTGGCGACGTTCGATGGCGTCGTTGGGGACATTACCCGTGACCAGGAAATACAGTGTCGCAGCGCATGCGTAGACATCGCTCCACGGCCCCTGGTCGCCCTTCTTGTGATACTGCTCGAACGGTGCGAAGCCACCCGACAACATCACCGTCATCGATTTCGTGGAATCGCTGAGCGCCATCCGCGCCGCACCGAAGTCGAGCAGGATCGGTACGCCATCGGCCGTCACATAGATGTTCTGCGGCTTGATATCGCGGTGCAGGAAACGCCGCGCGTGGACGGCCTGCAGGCCGTCGAGAATGGGCAGCATGATATCCAAAGCATGCGTTTCGTCGAGTCGACCGCCGGCACGTTTCACGAGCTGATCGAGAGGTTCGCCGCGCTGGTAGTCCATGACCATGTACGCGGTGCCGTTGGCTTCGAAACAGTCGCGGATCCTGACGATGTTCGGGTGCGAGAACTGCGCCAACGTGCGCGCCTCCTGCATGAAAATCTGCAGGCCGCGTCGAAAGAAAACGGCGTCGTGTTCGGAGTTCGGCTGGATTGTCAGCGTGCCCGGCTCACGCGAAACCGACGACAGCGGCAGGAACTCCTTGATGGCGACCGCCGTCTGCAGCACCTGGTCCCAGGCCAGATAGGTGACGCCGAAGCCTCCCGGGCGACCGAGCACACGCCCGACGAGGAAGCGATCGTTGAGGGTATTGAACTCCGGCAGCGCGACGGGGCTCCTCGCCAGGCTGCCGGGCGCCGTGCCGCAATGGCCACAGACCCCGCGGTCCGCCATTTCGGCCATGCAATTGGGACAGCGTGCGGCGAGATCGGCCATCGATAGCGCAGTTACCTGACAAGACCCTGTGACGTGCTGAACAGCGAGATACCGCAACCGCTCGATCGTTTCGGTCACGCCACACCACTGAAGACGCGATCACCCGTCGTGACGAAAGCGGCGGAATTGATACCCGCCGAGCGCCACGTCGGATCGACTCGGCGTATCGAACGGGGCAACGGCAGACGAAACGAATTCTTAAATTGCCGCCGCGCCGCGATGCCGGCGTCACCCCGCCGCGTGTCGCCGTCCGCACAGGCGATCAGCGGCGCCCGGGTCCACTGCAGAGTGCCGGTCCACAGGAATAGGCACACCAGCATATTCTCATGTATCATATGAGAATATGCTTACTGGTTATTGTTTTTATTATATTTTTGTACGCGACGGTCAAGAAGAAAACGGTACCTCGCTGTGCATAAAACGCAGGTTTTGCGCACCATCGCAACTGAACGGTCGCGCTCGCTAGGTGGCGTCGGCAGAGACACCGCGCGAGCCCGGCGATGGCGTCGCTCACCCATGGCGCCATCGCCGGCGGCAAATCCAGCGAGGCAGACGTCACAAACAAAGGTGCCGGCGTCGAAATCTCGTGTCATGCCGCGCTGGTGCCTACAATATCGGAGCGACACGCCGCGTGGGGGATGGTGATTGGCGGTACTCGGCCTGTCATCAGACTTTGTATTCGGTGCCGCCCACGTTGGTGCACCAGCCCGGTGACGATCGCCCGGGGCCGTGTCGCCACATTCGCCGACTCGAACAATCGATGAAACTCTCACGGAGCCACGATGAAGATCCTCAGCTTCACCATCCGCCATGCGATGTTTGAAGACCTGATGTGCGAACGCCGCCTCGCACGGGTTTTCCAGGTCGAGGACCTTGGCCACGAACGGGACCACTACCAGATCATTGCACTGGTCAGAGAGCAGGACCTCGACGCCGTGGTCGAGCGCGCCTCGGACCGTCCCGTTCCGGTGGAATGGCCGAAGAAGTAGCGGACGTGCCGCCGCGCCACGCCATCACTGTTCCACTCCACCACACGACGCCCTCTCCGCCTTAGTTGTTCGCCCATCCGTCATCCCCGCCGATCCGGCGATCCGGCGATCCGGCGATCCGGCGATCCGGCGATCCGGCGATCCGGCGATCCGGCGATCATTGAAGGTCGGCGATGCGATGACGCAAGCGGCGGAGCGTCTGCCTGATACGGACAATCCTTGGTAGCGGCTCCTTGTACGAGCCACCGCGTGCGCAAACATCACGGCAATCCAAGCCGCTCGAGACGACGCCCGGTGTCGAACACCCTCGCCGACTTTCCGCCGGAACGCTTCACCATCCAGGTGTTCTGTACGTGCGGACACAACGCAAAGCTGGCTACGCGCAGCCTGCCACCGGACCTGTCGATGACGGCCGTACATGCGCACCTGTTGTGCAGCCGCTGCCACAGCCGGCAGGCGTCTCTGCGCATCATATGGACAGCCGCAGGAGGTTACCGGCACTCAGGTGGCACGGTACTGTGAGCGGTGCGTTCCTGTCGGGCAGCGACGATGGACTGCGCACGGCACGACTGCGCGCTTGCACTGCACCGTGGCTTTCGACGAACGGAGGTTGACGATCAGATCGCCGCGCCCTGCCTCACGCCCTGTTCGACCCACCATTGACGGTAGGCGTCATCGGGCGCCAACAACTTGGACTTCGCGGTCGAGATTGTCTCTCCGGCTGCATCCGACATCGTGACGTCCACCTCGACCACGGGGCCGCGGATCCTGGTCACCTCGATGAGTACGTCGATCACGTCACCCGGAAAAACCGGCTTGCGAAAACGCTCGGGAACGAATGACAACCCCATGCAGCCATCGCCCGGAAACTCGGCACCGAAGATGCCGGTCACGGCGATCTGGATCAGTCCGCCCGGCACCACGACGTCGCGCGCATCCTGGAAGCGGCGCCTCGCAGCCTCCGGGTCGCTGTGAATCGAGTTGGCATCGCCGCTGAGCTCGCAATACTGTCGAACCTGTTCGTGGCTGAACGAAAGACGGGCACGGTGTTGCTGACCGACACTCATCATCGCAGCAGTCAGGCAGTTCTTTGCAAGCATTGCGGGGGCCCCGGAGTGACGAGCCGCGATTATGCCATCTTCCCTGTATCTGCCAGCCATATCCGCGGGTATCGCTCGGGAGAAATCTTCGAGCAAATGAAAGATGGAAGGTCGCCAGAATGAGCCACACAATCAGCAGGCTCACCGCCCGTGCCACACTGACGGCCAAAAAGCGGCCGTATCAAGAAAAGTCGGTACTTGTTTGCCGGTAGATTCGAGGTACCGATCAGAACCAACCAATGTGAAGGGCAATCCCGGATCAGTAGAATTCTGGCTTATCTAGGAGGCCTGGCCCAATCAATACCCGTACTGCCCAATGACGTCGTCGAAGGACTTCCGAGAATTCGCTCCGGGTGCAAGGTGCATTTCGCCCCGTGATCAAGAAAGGGGGATGTTAGATCATGCTCACCTATTGCGCCGTCGAGGCATGATTTCTGGTTGTTACATCGCATGAGGCGAGCACTTCGGTAGCCCAGAATTGCCGAATACGCGGGATGGCGAAGAAGGAAAGGCTCGAACACCACTGGCAACAGTATGGCGGACTCTGAGCTATAGCAGTCCGAGAGATCAATCAACTCCTAGCTAAAACGCGATTCTCAAGAACTTCTTGAGCGAAGGTGCCATCCGGCCATGCTCAAGAGGTACTCCACTTTCATACTGGCAACAGTGACGAACCGCATCTTCGGGGTCGCGTTGAGAAGTATGTCTTGTTGCCTGGCAGCATGACGTCAAGACGTCGTGCTCGCCACAGACACAGGAGCGACACCAATGCGCGCGAGGGATCGTTCATCGTCCGACTGATCGCGTCGCAGAGACATCCTGCATCCGCCTAGGAATTAGGAAAGACGCCTGAGACACGGAATGGCTGACCAGGAGAAAGTATCGCCACGAGCCGGGCTTTCGCCGCGTTGTTTCGAAAGATCACACATTGAAAAATGGCACTGTCCCTGCTCACTGCAGGATAGTCTGGATGCGGCGACGCGTGGAGTTTGTCAAAAACGAGAGGTGAAGCGCCGGCCGGCCACTCTGTGGTGTATCGCGGCCCGATCTGATCAATTTTAAGATCCTCGGCAACGACAAGCACTTCTACGCCGTTTGCATAGACACACGGCGCCACACCCGTCACGCGGGCGATCTGTTCAGGCGTCAGACCGTCAATGAACTTTGCGGCAGTCACGTATCCCGATATGGTTACAAATCTGCCCGGGCGCGCCTTTCCGCTGCCTAACGGTCGAACCTTGACGCAAGAAAAACCACCTCCACGACGGAAATATTGCAGTATCAGATTTACCGTTGCCCGGTGGAACTCGCGCTCAACGGACGCCATCGCCCCCAAATCGTCGCCGACGTCGTCCGCGCTGTTGTATACGTGCCCGTCCTCATCTTTTCGAAAATCTGACATCGGCAGCTCCATTGAACAGCCGTCGTAAAGCACTCAATCGACACGACAAGGTTTGTTACCACCGCCGTCATTGAAGCCGCCGACGACCCTACCCCTTCGGGCCATGCTCAATGTTCACATTGCGTTTTGCCGCAATGATATCGTTAGTGGCCACTAACGCAAATTGGTGCCCGGAGCCGGACTCGAACCGGCACGGTTGCAATAACCGGCGGATTTTAAGTCCGCTGCGTCTACCCATTTCGCCACCCGGGCATTTTCGCGCCTATGTTACCACCGCGGGCTGCGCGAAAG
>JAGRHA010000496.1 GCA_020445205.1 Gammaproteobacteria bacterium | reverse complement strand
GCTCGGACTGGGTGAGAAGCATGCCGCCGAGATCCTGCGTCACATGGGACCCAAGGAGGTGCAGGAGATCGGTCTCGCGATGGCCGGCCTCACGCAGGTGACCAATTCACAGATGGAACTGGTGATGCAGAAGTTCGTCGACGCGATCGGCGAGCAAACATCGCTTGGTATGGGGTCGGATGAATACATCCGCAACATGCTCACGTCGGCACTGGGTTCGGACAAGGCGAGCGGCATCATCGATCGCATCCTGCTGGGCCGCAACAGCAAGGGGCTCGAGCAGCTGAAATGGATGGATCCGCGGTCGGTGGCCGAGCTGATTCGTCTCGAACATCCACAGATTATCGCAATCGTGTTGTCGTTCCTCGATCCCGATCAGGCCGCGGGCGTGCTGTCGGAATTTCCCGATCGCGTACGTACCGACGTGATCATGCGGGTCGCCACGCTCGACGGTATCCAACCTGCGGCGCTGCAGGAGCTCGACGAGATCCTCGAGAAGCAGTTCACCGGGGCGAACAATGTCAAATCGTCGGCGCTCGGCGGTGTGAAGAAGGCGGCGGACATTCTCAACTTCGTCGATGGCGCCATCGAAAGCAAGGTCATCGAACAGATCAACGAATCGGACGAAGAACTGTCGCAGCAGATCCAAGACAACATGTTCGTGTTCGAGAACCTCAACGAGGTCGACGATCGCGGTATGCAGACCTTGTTGCGCGAAGTGTCGTCGGACCAGCTGCTGCTGGCGCTGCGCGGGGCCCCCGAGGACCTGCGCGAAAAGATTTTCAAGAACATGTCCTCGCGTGCGGCGGAGATGCTCAAGGACGACCTCGAAGCGGCACCGCCGGTCAAACTCAGCGACGTCGAAGCGGCACAGAAAGAGATCCTGACCGTCGCCCGTCGTCTTGCCGACGCCGGCGAGATCAACCTCGGAGGCAGCGGTGGCGAAGAGTTCATCTGATTGCTGTCCTACGGCCTTATGTTGCGGCGGTTGATCGATCGTGGACCGCAAGAAAACCAACTCTCAGGTCATCCGTGGCGACAAGGTCAAAGTCGCGCAATGGCGTCCGCCACAGGTCAACGGGCAGGGCGAGGCCGTCGTCGAGGAATCGCATGGTCTGCTGACGGCAGCGCAACTCGGTGAGATTCAGCGCGCGGCACACGAAGAGGGCTTCGAACAGGGCCGTCGCGAGGGCCAGGCTTATGGTCATCGTGAGGGCCTCGAGGAAGGGCGTGCCGAGATCCGCGCGCGTGTCGAGCGTCTGGAACAGGTGCTCGCGGTACTCGACCGGCCGTTCGAGCAGCTCGATCAACAACTCGAAAACGAGATCGTCACGCTGGTGATCAGCATGGTGCGCCAGCTCATTCGTCGAGAAGTCAAACTCGATCCTGCACAGATCGTCGGTGTCGTACGCGAAGGACTTTCGGTGTTGCCGATTGGTGCACGCAATATTCGCGTCGTGTTGCATCCCGAGGATGCCGAGCTGATCCGCGAGGCCTATACGATTGGTGAACACGAACAGAAGTGGCACATCATCGAAGACCCGGTGGTACAGCGCGGCGGCTGCCGCATCCACACCGATACCTCGCAGGTGGACGCGACACTCGAGTCACGGTTGAACAGTCTGATTGCTCCGTTGATCGCCGGTGAACGCATCAACGACAGCGACGAGGCCGATCCGCATGGTGCATGAACTCGACCGCAACGCGATCTGGGCATCTCGCGTGCGGCGACTCGGCGAGCGTATCCATGCCAGTCGCGGCTTGGTCGTGGAGGGGCGTCTGACACGCATGGTCGGGTTGACACTCGAGGCCGTGGGTTGCCGCGCTGCCATCGGTGGCCGCTGTGACGTGATCAACGCCAACGGTGAGAGCATCGAGGCCGAGGTCGTCGGCTTTTCGGGTGAGAGTCTTTACCTGATGCCCACGGGCGACATTCGTGGTCTCGAACCCGACGCACGCGTGGTGCCCACGGGGCGAATCAGCGAGGCCGCGGTCGGCGACGAACTGCTCGGACGGATCATCGACGGCAGCGGCAGACCGCTGGACGGCAAAGGTCTGCTGCACACGACGCGACGCTGGCCTTTGAATGGCGTGACCATGAACCCGCTCGCCCGAGCGCCGATCCGTAAGCCACTGGACGTCGGCATCCGTGCCATCAATTCGATCCTCAGCGTGGGGCGCGGTCAACGACTCGGGCTGTTCGCCGGCTCGGGCGTCGGCAAATCGGTACTGCTGGGCATGATGACGCGCTATACGGATGCCGACGTCGTCGTCGTCGGTCTCATCGGCGAGCGTGGCCGCGAGGTGAAGGAATTCGTCGACAACATCCTCGGCGAAGAAGGCCTCGCACGCTCGGTGGTCGTGGCGGTCCCGGCCGACCAGCCACCACTGCGCCGCATGCATGGCGCAATGCTGGCCACGGCCATCGCCGAGTACTTTCGTGAGCAGGGCAAGCATGTACTGTTGCTCATGGATTCGCTGACACGCTTCGCCCAGGCGCAGCGCGAAATCGGTCTCGCGATCAACGAACCACCCGCCACCAAGGGTTATCCGCCGTCGGTGTTCGCCAAATTGCCACATCTCGTGGAACGTGCCGGAAATGGTGATCGCGGCGGCGGTTCGATTACGGCGTTCTACACCGTGCTCGCTGAAGGCGATGACCAGAACGATCCTATCGCCGATGCGGCGCGCGCCATTCTCGATGGTCACATCGTGCTATCACGACGGCTCGCCGAGTCGGGGCAGTACCCGGCCATCGACATCGAGGCGTCGGTCAGTCGGGCGATGAACGAGATCACGACACGCGAACATCAGCTTGCGGCGCGCGAGTTCAAACAACTGTACAGTCTGTACCAGCAGAACCGGGACCTGATCTCGGTCGGCGCTTACGAAATGGGGTCGAACGAGCAGATCGACCTCGCGATCGGTGCGATGCCGTCACTGCGCGAGTTCCTGCACCAGGATATGCATACGCGATTCGACATCCAGGACAGCCTGGATGACCTGATGACGCTGTTCCCGCAGGAGCAGCTGCCCGTGACGATGGCTGACAAGGGGTAAGCAGTAGTGGCACCGTCCGACCGTTTCAAGCCGATTCAGAAAGTCGCGTCGCAGCGTGAACGCAAGGCGGCGGCCGCACTCGGTGAGTCGCTCAAGCAGCGGCAGGCCGCGCAACAGCGACTGGCCGAACTCAAACAGTATCTCGCCGAGTATCTCGCACGTTTCGAGCGCGCGGCACGCGGCGGTTTGTCCAGCAGCCAGGTCCTCGAGTACCAGGTGTTCATCGGCAAACTGGAAACGGCGATCGAGCAGCAGGAGAAAGTCGTTGCGCGCAGCGAACAGCACTGCGACTCGTCGAAAGAGCAGTGGCGCGGCAAATACAGCAAGTCGAAGGCCATGGACAATGCCGTCGATCGCATGCGCCTGCGTGAGGCCAAGGAAAGCGAACGTCGCGAGCAGGCAGAATCCGACGAGCGCTCGCAGCGCAAGCGCTGACGATCACGAAAGCGCCATCGCGTCAGCGGCGACGCCTGTCGCCGAGATCGATCTGGCCATCCCATGCCGATGAGATTCACACCGCGCCTTGAACTACACGTGGTGACCCGGAACGTGCGCTCCCCGTGCCGATGCCGTCGACAGCGATTATCCCAACGGCTGGTCGTGCGCGTGCGCCTGGCCGCCGCTTACGGCGTGGCACGTCGCGTATTAGGCTTCAACCTGCCGGTTGTTTGCGTTGCGCTTTGTCGCGCAAGCGTTTTATCTGGAACAGCGTGCCGCGTTCCTCTTCTTCGAGTGCCTCGGCGATCTGTTTGATGACCTTTCGGTACGACGGAATGATGTTGTACTTCAGGGCGTTGACGCGCTTCTGCGCTTTGCGCTGTTCGCTGATCAGGCGGTACAGCGCCATCTCCACGGCCGCCAGCTCGGCGAGGTGGACCGATGCCGTCGCGAACGCACGCCGTGCCTCGTCGAAGCTCGGATCGGTGCCCAGCAGGCCGACGGGTTTCGGCGCCACCACGCTCGCCTCGATCGACGGGTACTGCACCCCCAGCGAGCGCCTGGGTAGCACCTTCATGCTCACGGATGGCGCTGCGCCGAGCGTCGCGCGCGCAATGCTGCGGTCACCCATGCGCAGCTGTGCGATGGCCAGCCAACGGTAGGCAAGGCGCAGGGCATCGTGCGCGGTCTTCTTCTTGTCCTGATACTGCTTGATGTGTTGATACACGAGCCGTGTCAGCAGCTCGCGCTTGCGCTCGAGCAGCGAATGGCCGTCTTCGAGAAAACGCACCTGCTTGCGCAGGTTCAGCAGCGCACTCTTGGTCGGTGCGGTACGTAGTCTCGTCGCCATCAGTCAGTCCACGGACTTGGTGCGTCGGCACGCCGAGCGATACGTCGTAGGTGCAATCTGCGTGCGGCGATCACTCTGCCACCTTTTCGCCACTGCGGTGGTAGTGGGCGAGGTCGGTTTCGCTGACGCGCGTGAGGGCCTCACGCGGGAAGCGCGACAGCAGCTCCCAGGCGAGATTCAATGTCTCGATGATGCTGCGGTTTTCGTCTTCACCCTGGCTGACGAAGCGTTCGTCGAACTCCTTGGCGAACTCGAGGTAGCGTCGGTCACGCGCTGACAGTTCCTCGGCACCGATGATCGATGCCAGGTTGCGCGCTTCCTGTGCCTTTGCATACATCGCGTACAGCTGGTTGGCGACACGTGGGTGGTCGTCACGCGTGTCGTCTTTGCCGATGCCGTCCTTCATCAGACGCGACAACGATGGCGCAATGTCCACGGGCGGATAGACGCCTTTGTTGTGGAGTTCGCGTGACAGCACGATCTGTCCCTCGGTGATGTAGCCCGTAAGGTCGGGGATCGGGTGCGTGATGTCATCCGAAGGCATGGACACCACTGGCACCATGGTCACGGAGCCATGGCGGTCGCGTATGCGGCCTGAACGTTCGTAGATCTCGGCAAGGTCGGAATACAGGTAACCCGGATAACCCTTGCGCGCCGGGACATCACCTTTCGCCGTTGCGACCTCGCGCAGGGCCTCGGCGTAGTTGGTCATGTCGGTCATGACCACGAGGACGTGACGGTCGAGGTCGAATGCGAGGTACTCGGCCGCCGTCAATGCGACGCGTGGCAGCGCGAGGCGTTCGACCGGTGGATCGTCGGCGTGATTGATGAACATCACGACATTGCCGAGGACGCCGGAGTCGGAGAATGACTCGCGGAAGAAACGGGCATCGCTGTACGAGACCCCCATCGCCGCGAAGACGATGGCGAAGTTGCTCGCCTCACCGGGCAGTCGCGCCTGACGTACGATCTGTGCCGCGAGACGGTTATGCGGCAGTCCCGAAGCGGAAAAGATCGGCAGCTTCTGCCCGCGCACCAGCGAGTTGAGGCCGTCGATGGTCGAAATACCGGTCTGGATGAATTCCCGCGGATAGGCGCGTGCGGCCGGGTTGATTGCCGAGCCGCTGACGCTGCGCGCTTCACCGTCGACGATCGGCGGGCGGTCGTCGCGCGGTTCGCCGATGCCGTTGAACACGCGCCCGAGCAATCCTGGACTGACGGTCAGCGACAACGGCTGGTCGAGGAAACGCACCCAGGTATTGTCGAGATCGAGATCATCGGTGCCTTCGAACACCTGGATCAGGGTCTCGCCTTCGGCGGCGAGAATCACCTGACCGTTGCGCGTGCGGCCCTGGTGGTCGCGGATGCGGACGCGGTCGCCGAACGCGACGTTGTCGACCCCACGCACGATCAGCAGGCCCCCTTGGGCGGCCTCTGCGCGGCGGTATTCGACGTCGCTCATGATGTGACCTCCTGGCTCGATGCGTATTCACTGCGCAATTTGGCGAGATCCGCGTAGACCTCGCGTGCAAAGTCGGCAAGCGCCTCGCCCTCGTCGCTGCGCCAGGTCGATTTGGCTCGGCGGATGCGCGCCATCGCGGGATGTTCGGCGAGTTCCTGCACCGGCGCACCCAGGGCGATCAGCTCCTTGCCTTGGTCGACCACCTGCATCACGAGCTCAAGTAACTGGAACTGCTTATGCGGCGAGCAATAGGAGTCGGCATCGTCGAGCGCGCTCTGTTGCAGCACGGCCTCCTTGACCAGCGATGCCCCTTCGAGCTCCCAGCGCTGTGCCGATGACAGGGCCTCCGGACCGACGAGGTTGACGATGCGCGATAGTTCGGCGTCGCGTGCCAGCAGCGACAGGGCCTCGGTGCGCCGCTGTGCCCACGCGCTGCTGATGTTCTTGGCCCACCAACCGGCAGCGATGGACACGTCCTGGGAAAAGCTGTCGACCCAATCGACAGAGGGATAGTGGCGCGCATCGGCGAGTTCTTTGGACAGCGCCCAGAACGTGCCGATGATCTCCTTGGTGTGACTGGTGACGGGTTCCGAGAAGTCACCGCCCGGTGGCGACACCGCGCCGATGAGCGTGACCGATCCACGCTCGCCACCCAAGGTCTCGACACGCCCCGCACGTTCGTAAACCGCGGCGAGGCGCGATCCGAGGTACGCGGGGTAACCCTCTTCGACGGGCATGTGGCCGAGACGCCCCGCGACTTCGCGCAGCGCTTCTGCCCAGCGCGAGGTCGAATCGGCGAGCATGACCACGTCGTAGCCCTGGTCGCGGAAGTACTCGGCCATCGTCATGCCAACATAGATCGATGCCTCGCGTGCGACCACGGGCATGTTCGAGGTGTTCGCGACGAGCAGCGTGCGCTCCATCATGCCGCGTCCGGTGT
>JAGRHA010000495.1 GCA_020445205.1 Gammaproteobacteria bacterium | reverse complement strand
GCGCGCTCGCGCGCGGCATCAAGGTCTTCGGCATAGCGTGTCACACGGTCCGCTTCTTCGCGCAAGTGCATGACATCGAGTTCGTCGAGCCAGTTGGTCTTGATCTGCGTGAGCCGGTTGAGTGCATCGCGCTGCGGGGCGAGGTAACGGCGTAGCGCGATGATGCGCCGCCGGACATCGCGCAGATCGTTGCGCAGTTGTACGTCGCCGGCATCGAGGACGAGCTCCTGCATGCCGTCGATCTCGTCGTCGATATGCACGATGACGGCAGCCATGCGCGCGACGAGATTGCCTGACAGCTGGGCGACGAGTTCGCCGACGGTCCGCGGGCCGTTGCGCTCGTCGAGCGCCTGGCGCAGATCATCGACCGACATGAGCCGCCGCATGCGTACGGTGATCACGCGTTCGCGCTGGATCCACATCCGGATAGACACCATGTCTTCGGGGTCGGCGCCGGGATTGTGATTGATGCCGCGCAGAAACAGCATCACGCCGTCATCCATCTGTACGCAGCGCGGCCGGGTGTTTTCGGCGAGCAGGGCTTCGACCACGACTTCGGAAAGTCCGCTGCGTTCGTGCAACCACTGCTGTGCATCATCGGAAGCGCGGTTGAGGTGTACCCACAGGACACCGTCGGCTGGCGTCCAGCGTTCGATGTCTGCCCAATCCATTGCGAGTCCGCCACCTTCGCCGTCGAGACGAAAACTGGCGACCAGTCCGCTCTCATTCATGCCTGTTTCCCCTTGCCCGCTTCGCAATGGGGAGATTAATTGGGCCGGCCGCATCTGGCGAGCCCGCTGCCGTGAGATGACCACGCAAGCTGCGCAGTTATGCCGTGTCCCACCTCCGGTCGATACGCCATACTTTCTTCGATGCGCGAATCCGCGCCCGCTATCCGTCAATCCCCAGGGGGCCGACCATGTCTCTCCGAAGCCACCGTTGTTGCGCATTCGTCCTGATCTGCTGTGTCTTGTCCACGCCGGGTATGGCGGCCGATGGCGTGGTGAAGGTCACGCCGCTCGGCAGCCACGACGGCGAGTTCTGCCGCTACGATCGGGCATTGCTGTTCGAGGATCCCAACGGCACGCGCGTGCTGTACGACGCCGGGCGCACCGTCGCCGGTGGTACCGACCCACGGCTCGGCGCTGTCGACATCATCCTGGTCAGTCATCTGCACGGTGACCACGTCGGCGATCGGCACATCGCCGCGGTCAATGCCGGCGAATGCGGTCAGCCGCAAATGCCGGTGGCGGCGACGCCCGGCAGCAACTCAGTGGCGATCGCGTTGGCCAAGAAAGCGAAGATCGTCACGGGTAGTGAGATGCCGAAGTTTTTCGCCACGCGCCTCGCCGCGGGTGGCGGCGATGAAAAGGACGCCAAGCTGGTGCGTTTCGGCGGCACGTTGACGATCGCGGGTGTCACGATCACGACGGTCCCTGCGGCCCATTCGAACGGTATCGCGCCGAATTTCATCGGTGGCACGCTCGGCGACATGCTGCAGGCGGCCGGCATCACGGCTTATGCTGGGCCGCCGACGGGCTACGTCGTGTCGTTCTCCAACGGCTTGGTCGTCTATCTCTCGGGTGATACCGGCATCACGGCGGAGCAGCGCAGCGTGGTGCACGATCACTACGCCGCAGAACTGGCCGTGATCAACATCGGAGACACCTTCACGACCGGGCCGGACGAAGCGGCGCACGTCATCAATCAGCTCGTACAGCCGGCCACGGTGATTGCATCGCATGCCAATGAGGCGGCGACGCAGCAGGGGCGTGTCATCGACGGCACGCGTACGGCGCGGTTCGTTGCCGCGGCACAGGTACCGGTGGTTGTACCGCTGAGCGGCGTGACGTACGCGTTCGATGCGCAGGGACGCTGTGTCGAAGGTTGTCGCTGAGTTGCGCAGGATCGCGGACGCGGCTCGCGGACGCCGCCCAATACCCTGGTTCAGGGCTGAAGGGCGTGCAGCAAGAGCATGCGGCGCTCGCGTATGGGCAACGGGATGTC
>JAGRHA010000494.1 GCA_020445205.1 Gammaproteobacteria bacterium | reverse complement strand
TGTAGAAGACCACGGTCTGACTCGGTTGCGCCAACTGGTTCCAGTTCAGGTTCATGGTGTTGTCTTTGAGATGGCCGGTGACGAAGGTTACCGACTGCGCATAATCGCGGTGCGTGAGCGGGATGCCCGCGTAGCTCGCGCATCCCGACGCCGCCGTGATACCCGGAACGACTTGAAACGGCACACCCTGGCTCGCGAGGGTGTCGATCTCCTCGCCACCGCGGCCGAAGATGAACGGGTCGCCGCCCTTGAGGCGGACGACACGCTTGCCTTGCTTGGCGAGGTCCGCGAGCAGCTGATTGATCTCCTCCTGGCGCATGGCATGGTTGTCGCGCTCCTTGCCGACGTAGATGCGCTCGGCATCGGAACGCGTCATTTCGAGTACGGGCTTGGCGACGAGGCGGTCATAGACGACGACATCGGCTTGCTGCATGAGACGCAGGGCGCGGAACGTCAACAGGTCCGGGTCGCCGGGCCCGCCACCGACGAGGTAGACCTCACCCATCCCCGGCTGCAGCGTACCGGCGGCGAGATCACGTTCGAGCAGGATCTCCGCTTCCTGCATGTGGCCCGAAAACACGCGCTCGGCAACGCCGCCCTGCAGTGCCTGGTCCCAGAACCGTCGCCTGTCCGCGGGATCGGCGAATGTCTGTTTCACGCGTTCGCGAAAACGGCCGGCGAGTTCGGCGAGGCGGCCGTAACCCGCGGGAATCAGCGACTCGAGTCGCGAGCGGATGAGACGGGCGAGTACGGGCGACGCGCCGCCCGTGGAAACGGCGGCCACAACGGGCGAGCGGTCGATGATCGACGGCATGATGAAACTGCCGTCTTCGGGGTGGTCGACGACATTAACGGGGATGTCGAGCACGCGCCCCGCGGCGGCGATCTGGTGATTGACCTTCTCGCTGTCCGTGGCGGCGAAGGCGAGGTAGGCGCCGTCGAGGTCACCGTCCTCGTACCGCCGCTCGAGGTGTTCGATGCGGCCTTCGTCGCGGAACTTGGCCAGGCCACGGCACAGTTTTGGTGCAATCACGCGGACCTCGGCCCCGGCACGCAACAGCAGGGCGACTTTTCGCGTTGCGACTTCACCGCCGCCGACCACGACGCAGGTTTGATCACGGACCGAAAGAAATATGGGCAGGTGTTCCATCGCTGGGCTGTTACCGTCGGAATTTATGTCGTTAAAGGGGCGGCGGATTGACTATATGAGGATATCATAATATTCTATCCCGATTGCTTTTTTTGACGGCTTTTAGGAGGCACGATGCTGGTTAAAGAGATCGACGCGCAGGAATTGAAGGCCCGCATCGAAGCCGGTGACGACATTGCGCTGCTGGATATCCGCAGTGACGCGGAAGTCGCACAGGGGATCCTGCCGAATTCCGAACACCTTGCCATGCACCTCATCCCTTTGCGCATGCATGACCTGCCCAAAGACAAAGACGTTGTGCTTTATTGCCGCAGCGGCGCGCGTTCTTATCACGCGTGCAATTTCCTCGGTCAACAGGGCATTTCCAACGTCATCAACCTGCGTGGCGGCATCATCGCATGGGCCCGTCAGGGGTACGAAATTGTTGCGCCGCATCAGCAGCGCGCCGGAATGATGTGAACCTTGCGTTTCTTAGACACTTCGAATATAAGGATCGACCCATTATTCCTACGACAACGACAACAGCGCATCCTGGAGGTTGCTCATGGCTGATTTCGACGAAGAACTGGACGCAAGTGGCCTGAACTGTCCGCTGCCGATCCTGCGTGCAAAGAAAGCCCTCGCCGGCATGGAGTCGGGCAAGGTGCTGCACATCATCGCGACCGATCCGGGTTCGGTGAAGGATTTCGAGGCTTTCGCCCGTCAGACCGGCAACGAGCTGATGGAATCCAAGGAAGAAGGCGGCAAGTTCCAGTTCCTCATCCGCAAGGCCTGATCAGACCTTTGCGAGGCAGATTCAACGTCCCGACGTGACGGGAGGGAGCAAAGATGGAAGAGAAGAAACTTGCCATCATCGCGACTAAGGGTTCTCTGGACTGGGCCTATCCGCCCTTCATCCTGGCTTCGACGGCAGCGGCGCTGGGATACGAAACGGAGATCTTCTTTACCTTTTATGGCCTGCAGCTGCTGAAGAAGAACCTCGATCTGAAGGTGACCCCGCTGGGCAACCCGGGGATGCCGATGCCGATGGGCATGGACAAATGGTTCCCGACGATGCTGACGGCATTGCCGGGCATGGAGAGCATGATGACCTCCATGATGAAGAAGAAAATGGCGAGCAAGGGCGTCGCGAGCCTCGAAGAACTGCGTGAGCTGTGTCAGGAAGCCGAAGTGCGCCTGATCGCCTGCCAGATGACGGTCGACCTGTTCGACATGGATTCATCCGAGTTCATCGATGGTGTCGAGTACGCCGGTGCGGCGCGTTTCTTCGAGTTTGCCGGGCAGTCGGACATCTGTCTGTACATCTGATCCGGAACGGCTCGAACGAGCAAATGAAAAAGCCGCCCATTGGGCGGCTTTTTCGTGGTGCGCGGAGACCGTGTCTCCGCCACCGCGGCATCAGAAGATGTACTGCAGCTGTGCCGAAATGATGTCCACGCTGGCATCGTAGCTGCCTACCAGCGATCCACGGAAACCGTCTTCGTTGAGCGGTACGATCGACGCGTTCTTGTTGATCTTCGGATCGTCGACGAACAGGTGGGCGTAGCCGAAATCGAAGCGCATGTTCGGGGACGGGCTGAAACCTGCACCCAGCGCCACCCACAGGCGATCCTCACCCGGCAGGCGCGGGGTACGATGCTGTGCATCGGGGATCGGACTTTCGTCGTAGGCGACACCCACGCGGTATGCCCAGGCCGATCCGGCGGGCGAGTAGATTGTGCCGACACCGAAACGGTCCGTGTTCTTCCATTTGAACGTGGTGACGGCGTCCGCTTGGTTACTGTCGAAATCAAAGCGCAGTTCCTTCAGGGTGTTCCAACCCGTCCAGGTATAGTCGGCGACCACGGCCCATTCCGGATTCAGCTGATGGTAGACGCTGAACGACGCCGTGGCCGGGAGCTTCACGTCGGCCGACACGTTCGTGTCGACGAACTGCCGCTGACCCAGGCCGCCGAGGATCACGGCGGACACCGCGGCCTGGCCGCCGCCATAGAACTTGGCGTCACCCTCGACGTCGTGGTCGATCTCGGAACGGAACTGCATGCCGATACGTGTCGCGTCGGTGACCTGGAACAGCAGGCCGAGGTTGAAGCCGAAGCCCCACGAGTCGCCTTCGACCTCGCCGACACCGTCGGCAGATCCGGGCCCGGCAGTACCCGCCGCACCGCCGAGCACGGCCGCGTCGATGCTGCCGAAGTCGATCGCGTTGCTCAAGCGCGCCTTGAGGTACTGCGCACTGAGACCCGCGCCCAGCGTCAGCCGATCGTTGACCTTGTAAGCGATGGCCGGGTTGATGTTCACGGTCGCGACCTCGGATTCGAGGGCGTGGTAACGGCCGACCCAGCTGTCGTCGTAATCCGTCGCTAGGCCGAACGGTGCGTTGATCGTGAGGCCGATCCAGGTACGGTCATCGAGCTGGTGAGAGAACGCCGCGTGCGGTACGAAGCCCGTCGTCCCGCCATTGCCACCATCGCCACCGCCCAGCGGTGCGCCGCCCAGAGCCGCGGCGAAGGTCGAGCCGCCGTCTTTGAATTTGCTTTGTGCGATGACGATGTGGGCGCCGGCGCTGGCCTGCGTACCTTTGAACAGTGACAGGGTCGCCGGATTGAAGAACATCGCCGAGTTGTCGTCACCATGGGCCGCGCCGGTGGCGTAAGCGGTGCCCATGCCGGACACACTCTGTTCTATGAGAGCGAAACCCGAGGCGTTGACGGCTGATGAAAGGGTGCAGCCGGCGATGGTCGCGACGAGTGCCTTGATACTGGTGGTGGAGGCGGCCTGATTGCTCATCAATACGATCCCTCTCTGGTCGAAACTGTCATTCTTGAGAATTCTTGAGCATGTTGCCGGCATGGCCGGCACTGGCGCGAAGGCTAGGACATTATGGTCGTCATTGCCAGGAAAACGGCGGCTTACAGAAGCTTTATTAACTGGCTATAATATAAAACTCGCTTATTGCTCCACTGAGAATCTTTCCCATGGCCGACCGTCGGTTGCAAGTCTTCCATACAGTCGCGCGCCTGCTGAGCTTCACCAAGGCTGCCGAAACGCTGCACATGACCCAACCTGCGGTGACCTTCCAGGTCCGCCAACTCGAGGAGTACTTCAACACCCGTTTGTTCGATCGCACGCACAACCGCATCAGCCTGACCGAAGCCGGGGCGCGCGTGTACGAGTACTCGGACAAGATCTTCGAGCTGTATGGCGAGATGGAAAACGCCGTGCGCGAGATGACCGGAGAGATCAGTGGCTCGCTGACCATCGGCGCCAGCACCACGATCGCGGAGTACATGCTGCCCGCACTGCTCGGTGATTTCCGTGCCAAGTATCCGGACGTGAGCATCCATCTCAAGGTGTCGAATACCGAAGGCATCGTGTCGATGGTCGAGAACAACACGATCGACCTCGGTGTCGTCGAGGCGCCGGTCAGCAACAAGAACCTCGTGGTCGACGAATGTCGCCGTGACAACCTGGTGGCCATCGTGCCGCCCGGGCATCCCAAGTCCGCACTCAAGAAGATCACACTCGACGAGCTGCTCGAATACCCTTTCATCTGCCGCGAGGAAGGTTCGGGCACGCGTGAGGTCATCGCCGAATACATGACCAGCACGGCGGGTTGTCACACGTGCATGGACGTGGCCATGGAGCTCGGCAGTCCCGAGGCCGTGAAGGGTGCCGTCGAGGCGGGCATGGGTATCTCCGTGGTCTCCAACGCGACGATCCAGAAAGAACTGCGTCTGGGCACATTGGTGGCCATCGAGCTCAATCCACCGCTCGAGCGACCGTTTTCGTTCGTCCATCAGAAGCAGAAATTCCGTGTGCGCGTGATGGAGGAGTTGCTCGAATTCGCACGCGCCTATTGCCAGGCTCATCGCGAGCCCTGACAGGGGCGTCGGCCATGTTGCCGCCGAAGTTGAAACTGCCTGCGGATCAACAGCAATTGTTGGATCTGTACCGCAAGCTGTCGCCCGGGGACCGCGCGGGACTCGTCAGCTACGCGGCCTTTCTCGCCCAGCGCGAATCGGCGATCGGCGGTGAAACGCTCGACGAACCGCAGGAACCGAAAGAAATTCCCCGTCCCGAATCCGAGTCTGTGGTCGGCGCGATTCGCCGTCTGACACAGACATTCGCTATGCTCGACCGCGATGCCTTGTTTCATGAAACGTCTGCGCTCATGACAGCGCATATCATGCAGGGCAGGCCGGCGAGCGAGGTGATCGACGAACTCGAGATTCTGTTTCGCCAGCACTATGAACAAGGCCGATCGGGTAACAGGTAGAATCACCCCATGCGCATGATCACCGAGTGGTTCAAGCGGACGTTTTCAGATCCGCAGATCGTGTTTCTGACGCTGGTTCTGGCGATCGGATTCGCCGTCGTGCTGTCGATGGGCGACATGCTGGCGCCGGTGCTGGCCAGTGCGGTGATCGCATATCTCCTCGAAGGGTTGGTCGTGGTGCTGGAAGACCGCGGCGTGCCACGCCTGCTGTCGGTGACGATCGTTTTCGTCGCCTTCCTGTTGTTCGTGAGCCTGGTGCTGTTCGGCCTCCTGCCGCTGCTCTCGCGTCAGGTCACGGAGCTGATCCAGCAGCTACCCAATATCATCAATGCCGGCCAGCAGGCGCTGATGGCGCTGCCCGAACGCTTCCCCGAGGTCGTTTCGCCGCAACAGGCACAGGAAATCCTCGATGCGGCACGGCGCGAGATTGGCAGCTGGGGGCAGAGCGTGTTGACGATGTCGCTGTCGTCGGTCGTCGGCGTCCTGACGATCCTCGTGTACCTCGTGCTGATGCCGATGCTGGTGTTCTTCTTCCTCAAGGACAAGGACATCATCATCCGCTGGTTCACGGGGTTCATG
>JAGRHA010000493.1 GCA_020445205.1 Gammaproteobacteria bacterium | reverse complement strand
TCATGGAGCGCGTGCCGCTGCCGCAGGGCCGCCCGCTGCAGCTCATGGAATTCTGCGGCGGTCATACGCACACCATCTTCCGCTATGGCATCGAGCAGATGTTGCCTGGCCGCATCGAACTCGTGCATGGACCGGGTTGCCCCGTGTGCGTACTGCCCATGGGACGTGTCGACGACTGCGTCGCGCTGGCCGAGCGACCCGACGTGATCTTCACCACGTTCGGCGACGCAATGCGCGTTCCCGGCTCGAAGAAGAGCCTGCTGCAGGCCAAGGCAGAGGGCGCCGATATCCGCATGGTCTATTCGCCACTGGATGCGCTCGCACTCGCGCGCAAGCATCCCGACCGCCAGGTGATCTTCTTCGGCCTCGGTTTCGAGACGACGATGCCGAGCACGGCGATGACGGTGTTGCAGGCCGAGCGCGAGGGACTCGACAACTTCTCCCTGTTCTGCAATCACATCACCACGGTACCGACGATCAAGGCGGTACTCGATTCGCCCGACATGCAGCTCGACGGCTTCCTCGCACCCGGCCACGTCAGCATGGTGGTCGGCATGGAACCATTCCGTTTCATCGCCGACACCTACCGCAAGCCGATCGTGATCAGCGGCTTCGAACCGCTCGATATCCTGCAGTCGCTGTGGATGCTCATCAAGCAGCTCGCCGAAGGACGTTGCGAGGTCGAGAACCAGTACGTCCGCGTCGTACCCGCGGCCGGCAATGCCGCCGCGCTCGAAGCCGTGCACAAGGTGTTCGAGTTGCGCGAGTTCTTCGAATGGCGCGGCCTGGGCTCGATCGATCATTCCGGGGTGAAGATGCGTGACGCCTACGCGCGCTTCGATGCGGAACGCAAGTTCTCGGTGCCCAATCTCAAGATCGCCGACCCGAAGTCCTGCCAATGCGGCGAAGTGCTCAAAGGCGTGATCCGGCCATGGGAGTGCAAGGTGTTCGGTGGTGCGTGCACGCCGGAGACGCCGCTCGGCGCACTCATGGTGTCGAGCGAAGGTGCGTGCGCCGCCTATTACAATTTCGGCAACCTGCCGGAACTGCTCGCGAAGCGCGACCGCATGTCCGGCAGCGACCAGGGGGCCAGCGCATGAACCAACCCGTCACCCGACCCAGGCGCACATTGCGCGCCGACACCATTACGCTCGCCCATGGTGCCGGCGGCAAGGCGATGCGCGACCTCATCGACGCCCTGTTCGTCGACGCCTTCGACAACCCGACGTTGGCACAGCTCGAAGACCAGGCACGCTTCGACGCCGCGGCACTGCTGCGTGACGGCGAACGACTCGCGATGACGACCGATTCCTACGTCATCACACCGCTGTTCTTTCCCGGTGGCGACATCGGTGAACTGGCCGTGACCGGCACGGTCAATGATCTCGCGGTCGGTGGCGCGATCCCGAAGTACCTGACCTGCGGCATGATCATCGAGGAAGGGATGCCGGTCGACGAGCTGCGCCGGATCGTCCGCTCGATGAAGGCCACGGCCGATGCCGCCGGCGTGCAGATCGTGACCGGTGACACCAAAGTCGTCCCGCGCGGCGCCGCCGACAGGCTGTTCATCAACACCGCCGGCATCGGCGTGATCCCGGCCGGCATCGATATCAGCAGTCACCGCGCAC
>JAGRHA010000066.1 GCA_020445205.1 Gammaproteobacteria bacterium | reverse complement strand
TCAGACTGCCGTAGGTTCCGGCAATCGTACCGGCCTGGAAGCTCGATTCCCCCACATCCGGATCACTGATCGTCAGCGTTCCGCTCGTTTCAAGCAACGTATCCAGGTCCGGGTCGACATCTTCCGTAACACTGCCGGTGTTGGCACCGCCGATCGTGGGCGTCTCGCCAACATCGTCAACGGTCACGAGAATCAATTGCGTATCGCTACCGCCATTACCGTCGTAAACCGTAACCTCAACTTCGTACACGCCGTCAGCGTTCGCATCGAGCCTGCTCTCGAAGTCGGGCGCACTACTGAACGTCAATACGCCACTGTTCGTATCGATACTGAACCAGCCCTGGTCCGCTCCGCCGGTAACCGCAAACGTAGGTGTACCACCATCGACGTCACTGACTGTAACCGTGGTAACCGCCGTCTGGTTCTCCGCTGCATTCACGGTTGCAGAAGACGTGATGACTGGGGCATCGTTCACCCCACTCACCGACACTTGACCACTGACCGTCGCACTGGTCCCACCATCGCCGTCGGTTACGTAGACTTCCAGCGTACGCGTAGTTTCATTCGGATCCTGCGACGTATTCTCATAGGTGACATTCTTCAGCGTCGCCTCGACAGCGGCAGCAGTTGCGTTGGCGTTGAAGGTCACGACCAGAGCGGTGTCACCTGTGGTCGGACCGGTGTACGTCCCGATCACCACACCACCGTAGGTGATCGTGTTCCCGGAAACACCGATCTGTCCTGCACCGGTACCTTGGTCACGTATGTCTAGGCTATCCTCGGCGAGACCATTCGCCATAATCTGGTAGTGCAGCGTGCCGCCATCGAAGTTGGCAGAGTCGACATCACTAACCGTCGCAGACGAGCCGAGAACCACCGCACCCATCCCCTCGCTGTAGGGGTATGTTCCAGTAGGGCTCGTCACCGCCGGAGCGTCATTCACTGCAGACACCGTGATCGTTGCCGTTGCCTGCATTGACGTCGAGTTCAGGCTCGCAACCTCGGAGGAGCTCAGCGTCCGGTCATAGATCGCGACACTGTCGATCATGCTGCCCGCATTGAGGAAACGCGTTGGGTCGAGATCAGACCTCGCGCCCAACACGGCGTTGCCGCTCGCGTTCAAGCTGTCACCACCGCTCGTAGAACTGCCCTCGTAACTGCCGTCGATGTAGACCTTGGTGCCGACACCTGTGTCCACGGTGAGCGTGAAGAAGTGCCACTGACCGTCGTTGATCAGACCTGAGATGTCGGTGTAAATCTGATTGGCAGCAGTATTCGCATCATTGTTGTCGTAGACCGTGGTGATGAGGTTGTTCTGGTAAGCCGCAGTGCCATAACCAGCTTCAGCCAACCCGACATGTACGACGTTGTTCGTGCCAATCGAACCGTGCGAGTAGAAATACTGGATGCCTGACCCGCTGTTGTCGTCAACCTTGAAATAGAACGATATCGAGAACTCGTTCGTATAACTCACGTCCGTCAACTGGACGTAATCATTGACGCCGTCAAAAGCCAGCGTATCGCCGTCATGGCCAGCTGTCGTTGTGGGTCCGTTCTTCAACGTGCCGTCGGCGGTACCGACCGCGTCGATCCCATCTCCTTCAAGCCCCCAGTAATGACTGAGGCCCGTGCTTGGGTCGATGGCGAGGTACTCGAAGTTATCAGTTCCATTCCAATCAGCGTCCGGCGTATAGCTGAAGCTGCCATCCGAATTCAACGTCAGGCTGCCGTTGCTAACGTCATCGACGAGCGCGGCGGTCAGAACGCCGCCGTCAGCAGCGGGATCGTTGGCGAGGACGTCGCCGACAACCACCGTGTCTTCACTGCCAGTGAAGCTGTCATCGACGGCGGCCGCCGTCCCGATGTTCGTTACACTAACAGCGATATCCTGCGCGTCGGTACCACCGTTACCATCGCTGACCTGCACAGTAACGTTGTAGACATTGTTCCCGCCGACATCGCCCGGAGATTCGAAATCTGGCGCGGCGATGAAACTCAGCGCCCCCGAACCGCTGTCGATCGTGAAACGGGCAATGTCAGCACCACCCGAAAGGCTGTAGGTGAGCGTATCGCCATCCAGATCAGTTGCCGTGACCGTGGTGACAGCCGTCGTGTTCTCCGCGACGTCTACTGTTGCACTCGTACCGCCGCCATTGCTCGTGATACTGGGTGCCGTGTTCGACGGTGCAACGTTGATCGTCAGTGTGTTCGGTGTCGGATCCAGGCTCGATGACGGACCGTTGTCTTCGACCTGGAAAGTGAAACTGGTCAGGGAGTCGCCAGATACCCCAGTGGGCGGGGTCCACGTCAACAGGCCGAGATCGATATCGTCAAAGTAGACATAATTACCGGCAGCAAACGCTGAGCCGTTCCACTTCAACGTGCCCTGGCTGGGTAGCGTCGTAAACCAGACGTTCTCCAGGGAGTCGCCATCGAGGTCGGTAAAGCCGAAATCGGCAAGTGTGAACACATAGTCGGTGTCCTGCGCGGCGTAGATCGTACCGTCGGTCCCGGACGGTGCTGTATGCGTCGCTGCGCCGAGTTCGAACGCGCCGATATCGGGATTCGCATCTCGAGACAGATCGCGCTGATCTGTTGCCGGCGCAGCCCCGTCAGCAGCATCGTAAGCGATACTGGTATCGGAAAATGTGTGCAGATACTGCCCCGAGGCACTGTCGTAAATAACTGCTGATAGTCCGGGATCGGCGGACTGATCCGTCCCCGCAAGTGTAAATCCTGTGTAGTCCTCAATGATGTTGTGGCCACCGCTGGTGACCGCTCCCGTGATATCGCCACTGCTCCACTGCGAGGTGTTGTTCGCAAAGATCGAGTTGCTGATATTGACGGTACCGTTCTGCCGGTAGAGGCCACCGGCATTGCCGTTACTGGTCGTGTCGTTGTCGGCAACGGTTGAATAGCTGATATTGGTAGTGCCCCCGGTGACGCGAATACCGGCACCGTCGTTGGCTGAACTGTTGCTGCTCACCGTCACGTTGGTCATCGTCAGAAGACCACCCGTCTGCTCGATGCCGCCGCCGCTCACGGCCGTGTTGTTGTACACGGATACGCGCGTCAGCGTCATGGTGCCGCTGTTGTAAAGCGCACCACCCGCATGGTTGTTGACAATGTTGTCGCGGAACACCACGTCGGTTGCCGTCACCGTTCCGGCGTTGTTGATGGCACCGCCCGGTTGATTGGAGGCGTTGACATCCGCGACCGTGAGATCCGTAAGGTTCAGGATCGCCCCACTCTTCACGTCGAAGGCACGATCGCCCAACCCGCTGGCACTGATGATAGTGGACCCCGCGCCCGTTCCCTGGATCGTAATGTCACTCGTGATATCGAGATCGCCTGTGGCCGACGCATCTTCCCACTGACCTGTGAGCGTCAAGGTATAGGTGCCCGCACCGAGCACGATCGTGTCGGCCCCTGCGTTGGCATTGGCGTTGATGATGGCTTCACGCAACGAGCCCGCACCGCCATCGGCGGTCGTCGTGACCGTATAGGTCGCGAGCGTGCCTTGCCAATCGTTGCTGACTTGGTCGAAAACCAACGACGTTGTGTCGATCGTGCCGCGCGTGTACTCGAGTTCCCAGTCGCCGCCCTGCTCGGCGTTGCCCGTGATATCGTCCGACGCCGCAACGTCGGCCCCCGTGATCTCGGCCAGTGTGTCGACCAACAACTGGCCGCTCTCGCTCGCCGCGAGATCACAGCCATAGATGAGGATGTCGCCATCGGCACTGAGTGCTTCACCCCACGTTGCAAATGCCGACGCCTGCGCTTCGAGGGTACCCAGATCAATGCGTTCCTCACCCAGACTGATGCTGCCGTCGCTGGCATGGCTGACGAGGTGGAACGCGTCGAGGTTGTCGTAGCCGGCGAGCAGTTCGCCGATCTGAGTCATCCCAGACCGTGCTGGGTCCAGTACGACGATATCGAGTTGCGTATCAGCGGGCACACTCGACTGGATGTCGGCCAACAGGCGGTCGTAGTCAGGTACATCGGGTGCCACCACGACGAGTTCGTGTCGAACCTGCGCAATGCTTTCTGCGCCCGCATCGATCGCGACGACGTCGCTGGCGTCGTCCAGGAGGCCGGAGTCGTTGTCGGCACTCTGCCGAGCGAACGCGTCCGCGGCGTCCGCGAGCACCTGATCGGTATCGATCGTGGCAAGGTCGTCCGTCGTCGGCGCGGTATCGTCGACGCCGGGGAAATCGGCAGAAAAAAGAATGCGCGGTTCGAGATTTTCGACGTACGGCGATACGCGGCCGCGTTTTTGTCCACTCTTGTTGCGCTTACGCACGCGTTCACCCCGACGGCACATGACAGACTGGCGGTGCACCGCAGCAATGCGGATTTCCGCCATGAAATCGATTCACAGCTATTTATCGGCGCGGAGCCTAAGCAATTGAGAAGAAAAAGGATCTTGCGAACGCGGATCCAGGTCAGGCGGTCAGGCGGTGGTGTACCGCGCGCGGGCGGGCAGCCACGGACGTTGTGCGGGTCAGTGGCTCGCGAGCCGCTCGCAGCCCCCTGCTGTCGCAGAAGCCGCTGTCGGCAGGTCTGAAAGCTGCTGCGCGATCTGCTCGTCCGTAGTACCCGAGATATCGAGTGCGTAGCGTTTGACGGTCTGCGCCCACGCCGTGACATCGGCATCGAATCCCTTGGCCAGCAGGTCGTTCACGCGCTGCCGCGCGATTGTCGCGTCCTTGTAAAAGCCCAGATTGACACGCAGCGGCACCTGGCGACGCGGCGAGACGAACCAATCGGTCACCCCTGCCGCTTTGAGCTTGGCGACATACGTGTCGACGGCGTTGAGGTCGGGCAGCCAGGCAGAAACCACACGGTGGCCACGCAGTTCCTTGTCCTCGTACGCCGCGATGTCCACCTGCAACCCCTGAGCCCGAAGCTCGCGAGCAACACGGCCGGCGACAGTGCGCGACGGATAGGGACCGCTGCGCAGACAGGTGCTCGCGGCCGGTAGCGGCGATATGGCGCTTGCCGCTGGTGCCACGACCGCAGACGCATCGGGCACGGGCGGTTCTTCCGCTGTTGCCGCCGGCGTCGAGTCAGCCGTAGACGGCGCAGGTGGCAGCGCGACCTCTGTGGTCTCTGCGACCGTATCGATGGTCGTCGACACATCCGCTTCGGGCGCACTACCGTCCGGCGGCATGGCGCTCGGACCGGGCGCGAGTGGCACACCTTCCGGCGCTGACATCCTGTCTTCGACCACCTCGGCTGCTGTCGTGATCGGAACCGATGCCGTGGCCGTGTCTTCCACTACAGAGACCGGATCGGCGGCACTGAAACTGAGCCGACAGCGCAGACCCGCCGGCACACGGTAATCCGGGTTGGGCAGCACCAGGCGCACACCATAGGTACCGCTGGCGACATCGGCGACCCGGTCGACGCGACTCACCCTGGCCTGCCAGTGCTGGTCGGCGACAGCGTCGGACCACACCGACGCCTGCATTCCGGGACGGATTTCACCCAAACGCTGCACCGGTACGAAGACTTCGACGTGGAGTGGGTCGAGCTGCGCCACACGCAACACCGGTTGCTCGTCGACGTATTCACCCATCGTCTTGAAACGTTCCATCACGACACCGCTGATGGGGCTCGTGATCGCACGGCGTTTGACGACCTGTTCGGCGCGTTCGAGTTCGAGCTGCGCGATCTCTTTGTTATCGAGCGCCTGCCGCAGCTGGATCGCTGCCAGGCGCGCTTCGGTTTTGCGTTCATCCATGTCATTGGTCGAGATGACCTTGCGCGCGAATAGGTCTTCCGAACGCGCGTTCTGGCGCTGTCCGAACGCGGCATTCACACGCCGCAGTTCGATCTCGGTGTCCTTCTCCGCGCGCACGCGCGCGAGATCGCGCGACGCGAGTTCGACGCCCGACTCGAGTTCCGCCACCACCTGGCCGGCATCGACATGATCGGCGCGATCGACCAATACACGATCGATGATGCCTGGGACGCCGCTGCCGAGATCGGCGACGACACTCGGGTTGATCACACAATCGAGCGCCTCCTCAGCCATGACCGGCATCTCCTCGGCTGCGCTCGGCACGCCCGAGGCACAGGCCCAGGCGATCAAGAGCACGGCCGATAGCGATCGTCTTGAAGGAGGAATGGAGTTGAACGCAGCCAAGTTCTACGAATTCTGGTGGAACATCACTGTTTGTTAATAGCGGCGCAAAGCGACCAGACTTTATTGGCCGCAAGGCCGGTACTCAGGTCTGCAGACGGCTCAGCAGCAGCTGCCGCACGCCGCGCGACCACTGCCGCCAAAGCGGCTCACTACCATGCTCCAGTCGCACATGGGCACGCTCGCCGATGCCGATGACGTGGCTGCCGACCGGCAGCGCGAGTTCGATCTGGAACACCTTCTCGACCGTGGTGTGCCCCTGGGGATCGCTGAGATCGACCGTGACATCACCGCCGGCCAAAGCGCCCAGTGCGGTGCTCGGTAGTTCATTGGAACCCGCTGGCACTTCGCGCACGATGTGCGCCCCGATCGACTGATCGATGCGGTCGGCGAGCACGACGCTGGCGCGCGTGCCCGCGTTGTTGCGTAGCAGGCCGATCTCATCCTGGCCGACGACCGCGCGCACGAGTGGTGCGCCCTCGGTCAACACATAACCGACGAGTTCGCCCTGTTGCAGCAGCTTGCCTTCTGCCCGGTGCGGATCGATGGGAAAGTAGACGCCGGCTACCGCGCTACGCAGATCGAAATGACCGATCTGCCGCTGCACGTCATCGAGCTCCGCTTTCACCGCCGCGATATCGTCCGCGACCATGGCTGCACGCACGCGGCTGCTGGTACGTTGCGCCGCATAGTCACTTCGCAACTCCTGCAAGCGCGCTGCGAGCACCGCGCGACGGGCACGCAGCTCCGGATTGTCGATGCGCAGCAACACCTGGCCCGGCTCGACGTGGCTACCCGGGTGTGTGAGCACTTCGATGACGAAGCCCTCGCCCGCGTTCACCACGCGCGCATCTTCGGCGGGCCACACCACGCCCTGGGTACGCGTCACCAGCGGTGCTGGGACGTTCACGATCACGACGGCGAGCAGAATGACGCCCGTGGCCGCCATGACGGCACGGACACGACCCGTCGCAAGGCGCGGGCTG
>JAGRHA010000492.1 GCA_020445205.1 Gammaproteobacteria bacterium | reverse complement strand
GTCGTCGCTCAGCAGGTGGTTGCCGGGGAAGCGCAGATCCATGAGCACAGTGATCGCGGCGATGGGCAACGCCAGGATGGCGAGGTTTTCCACCGGCTTGCTCAATGCCGACACCAGCAGCAGGCCGGCCACGGTCCAGGCGGCGAGCGACACCGCGTTGAAGAAGCTCATGTTGAGACCGCCGAGCCAGAACAGCTCGTGGTACAGCATCGCCGCATGTAGCAGCAGGCCGCCGTAACCGAGGGCAATGCCGAGTGCGCGCGGCGGCCGGCGGCTGTCCTCGGCGCTGAACAGCCGGAGACCCGTGCTGAGGCCGCCGAGGAAGTACAGGATGGCGGCGGGAAAGGCGATCAGTGCTACGTTCATTTCAGCCGGCGATGATCGCACAACCCAGTTGCACCTGCATCCGTAATAATGCAGGGTTTCAACCTTCAAATCAGCTTATCGAACCCCCGATCATGTTTGCCAGTCTCTCCGACCGTCTCGGCGGTGTCCTGCAGAAAGTCCGCGGCCAGGGTCGCATCACCGAAGCCAACGTCAAGGAGACGCTGCGCGAGGTGCGCATGGCCCTGCTCGAGGCCGATGTGGCGCTGCCTGTCGTGCGCGATTTCGTCGACCAGGTGCGCGAAAAAGCGCTCGGTGAAGAGGTGTTGCGCAGCCTGACGCCGGGCCAGGTGCTGGTCAAGATCGTCAACGACGAGCTCGTCCACCTCATGGGCGAGGCCAACGAACGGCTCGATCTCGCGGCACAGCCGCCGGCGGTGTTGCTCATGGCCGGTCTGCAGGGCTCGGGCAAGACCACGAGTGTCGCCAAGCTGGCGCGCCTGCTGCGCGAGCGCGACAAGAAAAAGGTCATGGTCGTAAGCGCCGACATTTACCGTCCGGCGGCTATCGAGCAGCTCAAGACACTGGCGACCGAGGTCCAGGTGGAGTTCTTCCCGTCGAGCCCGGATCAAGCGCCGCTCGCCATCGCGCGTTCGGCCATCGCAGCTGCACGCAAGGGGTTCTACGATGTGTTGATCGTCGACACGGCGGGTCGCCTGCACGTCGACAGCCAGATGATGGACGAGATCCGCGACCTGCATGCGGAACTCAAACCCGTCGAGACCTTGTTCGTCGTCGACGCAATGACGGGCCAGGATGCGGCCAACACCGCGAAGGCATTCAACGATGCATTGCCGTTGACCGGCGTCATCCTGACCAAGACCGACGGTGACGCGCGCGGCGGCGCGGCGCTGTCGATCCGCCAGATCACGGGCAAGCCGATCAAATTCCTCGGCGTCGGCGAGAAGACCACGGCGCTCGAGCCTTTCCATCCGGATCGTGTCGCCTCGCGCATCCTCGGCATGGGTGACGTGCTGTCGCTGGTCGAGGAGGTGACGGCCAAGGTCGACCAGGACAAGGCCGCCAAGCTGGCGAAGAAGATCCACAAGGGTGAAGGCTTCACGCTGGTCGATTTCAAGGAACAGATGGAACAAATGGCCAACATGGGCGGTATGGCCGGCCTGCTCGACAAGCTGCCGGGCATGAACCAGGTTCCCGACGCGGTCAAGGCGCAGGTCGGTGACAGGGAGGTCAAGAAATTGATCGCGATCGTCAACTCGATGACCGCGCAAGAAAGGGAATTTCCTGCCGTTATCAAGGGATCGCGCAAGAAGCGCATCGCAGCGGGCTCCGGTACTCAGGTGCAGGATGTCAACAAGCTGCTCAAGCAGTTCATGCAGATGCAAAAGATGATGAAAAAGATGAAAGGCGGCGGCATGGCGAAGATGCTGCGCGGCATGAAAGGCAAGCTGCCGGGTGGTTTCCCCGGTGGTGGCATGCCGCCCGGCGGGGGCCTGCCGTTCTGATCATGCGCGCAGCGCAGTCCCGTTCACTGTTGTTTGCGGTGCTCGTCGCGTCGTCGATGGCGCCGGCGTTTGCGGCCGAAGCCTGTGAGGAACTCATTCGGCAGAGCAACGCACAGCTCGACGCCATGCGGAATCATGCCGCGGCGATCGAGGAGAGCCTGCGCGAATTGAGTGAATCATTGCGTCGTGCCGAACAGCGCAACGCCGCGCAAACGCAGGAGATCGAGCGCCTCGAGGCCGAGTTGCGCGCGCAACGCGCCGTAGACCCCGAGGAACATGAACGTCAGCGGCGCGAGTTTTTCCGCGCATTGCGCCGTCATCTGCCGCTGTCCACGCTGTACGAGGTGCTGTCGGACCGCCTCATCATCGCCGCCGACCCGGTATTCATCTTCGGCAATGGCCAGATCGGCGCCGAAGGTCAGGACCGGCTCACGCCTCTGGCTGATGCGCTGCGGGGTCTCGTGGCACAGATGCCGCCGGATTACCCATGGCGCCTGCGCATTGAAGGACACAGCGACAGCCGGCCATTGCGTTCCAACCAGCGATTCTCGACCAACTGGGAGCTGTCGTCGGCACGTGCCGTGAACATGCTGCAGTTTCTTGTCGCGCAGGGATTGCCTGAAGACCGTCTGTCGGCCGTCGGCCTCGCCGACACGGAGCTGCGTGATCCCGGTGACAGCGGTGCCTCGCACCGTCGCAACCGGCGCATCGAGATCCACCTCGTCTATGGTGCCTTGCCGCCGCTGTGATCGTCGCTACCCGCGGCGAGAAGGCGGGTGATCAGGTCGCGCCCGTGATTACCGTCGTCGCTGCGGGTGTCGGCGGGTGCCCAGCGCATATCCACCCCAAGCCGATAGGAGCCGACGAAGCGGTGTGGCGGCTGACCGCGCCAGTCGTCGGGCGACAACATCGAGAACACCAGTTCGCCGTCAGCCTGCTCATAGAGGTGATAGACCTTTCCCGGGATGCGTCGGAACGCGCAGCGTGCGTGGTGCAGGCGTTGGTCGGCATGCGCCTGCTCGAGGATCGCGCGCGCCTGTGCCTGCAGCGCCTTGACCTGTTCGGCGATCACCTCGAGCTGTGCGTTGACTCGGTTGGACACCATTTGGTCGGCCTGTTCGATCTCGCTTGCGAGATCGGTCAGGCTGAAACTTGGCGCGAGCCGGCTGACCGGGTAGGGCGCGCTGTGGGCTGGACCAGCGTGACGTTGTGGCGGCCGGTGCGCGTCGTCGGTGCTCATAGGGGGCGGCGATAACCTGACATCAGGTTGAGATTACACTTCACAAAAGACGAAATTTGCGTAAAATGCGCCGTTTACCTCGGCCCGGTTGAACCGGTCGGGCAGACGTTACAGAACTGAAGGCTAACAGAAATTATGGTTGCGATTCGTCTTTCTAGGTCGGGTGCGAAGAAGCGTCCTTTCTACCACCTCGTTGCTGCCGATTCGCGTCGTGCGCGCGGCGGCCGCTACATCGAGCGTCTGGGTTTCTACAACCCGGTGGCAGTCGAGGGCGAAGAAGGCCTGCGTATCGACCTGGCGCGAGTCGACCACTGGGTGTCGGTTGGCGCGCAGCTCAGCGACCGGGCGCGCAAGCTGGTCGAAAGCTACCGTCAGACCGCTCAGGGCTGAGCGATCGCGGCGAACGGCCGTGCCGCCAGGCGCCGGGGCGAGTTGACCCGTGAGCGACGACAGCACGAGCCGGACCAATCTGACCGAGGGTGACGAGCGTTTCGTCACCCTCGGTCGCATTTCCGGGGCGCACGGCATCCAGGGTTGGGTGAAGGTGCACTCGGAAACCAGCCCGCGAGACAACATTGTCGGCTATTCGCCGTGGTATCTGGTGCGCCAGGGCCGGCGGGAAGCTTGGAAGGTCAATGCGGGAAGGCTGCAGGGCAAGGCAGTGATTGCCAAGCTCGCAGGCTGCAATGATCGCAACGCAGCCGAGGCGCTGAGCGGTGTCGAAATCACGATACCGCGCTCGCAGCTGCCGGCGATCTCGCGACCGGGCGAGTTCTACTGGGCCGATCTGGTCGGTCTGAACGTCGTCACGCTGGACGGCGTCGAGTTGGGCCATATCGAACGGCTGTTCGAGACCGGCGCGAACGACGTGATCGTCGTGCAGGGTGAACGCGAGCGGCTGGTGCCCTATATCTGGCAGCAGGTGGTATGCGAGGTCGATCTCGACCAGGGCGTGATGCGGGTCGACTGGGACCCCGAGTTCTGAGGTGGACGGGCGATGCGCTTCGACGTGATCAGCCTGTTTCCCGAGATGTTCGATGCGCTGCGCCAGGGAGTGACGGGACGGGCGCTGGATCGTGGGCTGGCGACGATGGCGCTGTGGAACCCGCGCGATTACGCCGAGGATGCCCATCGCACGGTCGACGACCGGCCCTACGGCGGCGGCCCGGGCATGGTGATGATGGTCGAGCCGCTGCGACGTGCGATCGTCGATGCGAGAACGGCCGCTCCGGACAGCCGGGTGGTGTACCTGAGCCCGCAGGGCCGACAATTGGATGATGCCGCCGTGCGAACGCTCGCCAGCGGGCCGGGGCTGATCCTGATCGCGGGACGCTACGAAGGGATTGATGAGCGCCTGATCGAGTCGTTCGTTGACGAGGAATGGTCGATCGGTGACTACGTGCTGTCGGGCGGTGAGCTGCCGGCGATGGTACTGATGGACGCGGTGATCCGCATGTTGCCCGGCGCGCTGGGACACGCGGATTCGGCTGAACAGGATTCGTACGCGGGCGGTCTGCTGGATTGCCCGCACTACACGCGGCCCGAGGTGATCGAGGGTCGCACGGTGCCGGACGTGCTGATGTCCGGTAACCACGAGCGGATACGCCGTTGGCGACTGCAGCAGGCGCTGGGGCGTACCTGGCTGCGCCGGCCGGATCTGCTCGAAACGCGTCGCCTGAGCGACGAAGAACAGGTTTTACTCGACGAATTTATCCGTGCCCATACGGGCACTTGAGGTACAGGAGCAAGGGCGATGAGCAACATCATCCAGGAACTCGAAAAAGAACAGATGGGCAAAGAGCTGCCGGATTTCGGTCCTGGCGATACCGTCATTGTCCAGGTGAAGGTCAAAGAAGGACAGCGCGAGCGTCTGCAGGCGTTTGAGGGTGTGTGCATCGCCAAGCGTAACCGCGGCCTCAACTCGTCGTTCACCGTGCGCAAGATCTCCCACGGTGAAGGCGTCGAGCGTGTGTTCCAGGCATACAGCCCGAGCGTGGCTGAAGTGCAGGTCAAACGCCGCGGTGACGTGCGTCGTGCCAAGCTGTACTACCTGCGTGGCCTGACCGGCAAAGCGGCCCGTATCAAGGAGAAGATCAAGTCTTCTTCCTGATCCGTCGACGCGTCTGACGCTCCGCGAAGGCCGTTGCTCACGCAGCGGCCTTCGCTTTTGTGACGTCGATACAACACAGCTTGGGGAATGCCGCGAATTGCGGTCCGGCGTACCCGCGGAGCATCAATCCCCGTAGTTGCTGCTTGTGCTGCAAGGGACAATCAGTCGAGGTTCCGGCCGACGTCGAGGGTGCGCAGTTGCCCGTCCAGGGTGTCTGTGGCGATCGGCTCGCGGTCGATGACGACGAGCCGGCTGTGGTGGTCCTCGGGTGCATGGGCAGGTCGCCAGTCGGCATCGTTGATCGTGACCCAACCGTTGTCGGTGCTTACCACGCCTTTGACGCGTTCGACATCGAGTGCCGCCAATGCCTGGCGCAGACCTTCCAGCGGCCACGGCTTGCTCTGCCTGATGGTCCAGGATGCGCGCCGATAGCCATCGGCCGCACCTTCGATCACGATCCAAGGTGCATCGGCGGCGCTGTGCGCTGAGCCGGGCGCCGCTTCGACGAGGAAGGCGTGCGCCTCGGGGAACGCCGCGCGGCGGTTGCCAGTGCCGCGCACGTCGAGCCAGGCAGGTTCGACGCGACCCTGCACGACCATGCCGAGTTTGTCTTTGGGCGGCATCAACGACAGGGCGAAGGTCTCGAACGTTGCGCGGTCCTCATCCGTGTACAGGTCAGACTTGTTGGCGACCAACACGTCGGCCAGATGGATCTGATCGATGAAAGTGGGATGAGTGCGATGACGCACCGATGACAGGTGCCGCGCATCCATGACACACAGTGTGGCGCGCAGTTCGAGCACGTCGGCGTAGAGCGGGCCGGCCAGCGTCTCCAGGACCTGTGCGGGATGCCCCAGGCCGCTGGGTTCGATGAGAATGCGATCCGGTCTGTGGCGCCGGATCAACCGATTGAGCCCTGTCGTGAAGGCCGGCGCGGCCACGCAGCATAGGCAGCCACCGGCGACCTCCTGTACGGCGACACCCGTGTCGTCGAGCAACGCGCCATCAACGCCGACCTCGCCAAACTCGTTGACCAGCACGGCCCAGCGTTCGTTATCGGGATGGGTGTGCAGCAGGTGGCGAATCGTGGTCGTCTTGCCGGTGCCGAGGAAGCCCGTCACCAGGTTGACCACGATGCGTGCGGCCACCGTTCAGCGCTCGGCTTCGGCCTTCGATTCGGCGTCGGCCTTGAAGTAGTAGTCGTAATTGTTGTGCAAGTGACTAGTGAATTCCCACGCCTCGTTGTAGGAGAGCCCACTGTTCTCCGGGAAGATCACCTTGACGTACAAGCCGTCATCCCGTTCGCGCGACAGCCGGGTGAGTACTTTGTCCAGCTGGCTGCGCGTGATCGACTGGTAGCTGCCTTCGTTGCCTTCGCGCCAGGTGATCTGGTAGTCGCCGTCCTGTTTCCAGTAGCGCACTTCGACCAGGTGTCGTCCCGCCGAACTGCGCGCCGGACGCACGAGCTTGTCGTACTTGACCTTGAGCTGGTCGAAATCGTCGGCGAGGACGAGATAACGTTGTTCGACGTCCTGGTTCTGAGCGCGCTGCTGATCCAGTGTGTCACGCTGCTCGGCTACGGTGCGCTGCAGTCGTTCGGCCGTTTCCTGCGACTCCGCCACGCGCGCGCGCGCCTGTTCCAGATTCTGTTCCAGCGTGGTGATGGTGCGTTGCGCGGTGTTGAGTTCGAGCTGGCGGTTGTCCAGGTCCTGCAATGCGCTGTTGAGCGCCTCCTGGCGGCGCGTCACGTCGGCCTCGAGACGTTCACGCAGCAACGACAGCTGAGCCGCCTGCTGCACCAGGTCATCACGTTCGTTGGTGAGCCCCGTGATCGCGCGCAGCTGCTCGGCAATCAGGGACTCGTTGCGCAGCCCCTTGTCCTGCAGGCGCATGATCTCCAGCTGCATGCGCTGCACGCGTTCTTCAGCACGGTGCAGTTCGCTCGACAAGGTCTCCTTTTCTTCACCTGTGGCGCGCGCGAGTTCGGCGGCGATGCGCTCGGCTTCCATTGTCGCGCGCAGCTGGTTGACCAGCTCCATGTTGCGGATCAGCAGGACCACCATGGCGATGAGGAAGATCATGACGACCACGGTCATGATGTCTGTGAACGACGGCCAGAAGCCTTCCTGCTGCGACTGGCCGTCGCCGCCGCCATTCAGCCGCAGGTCGGTGAAGCCGCCCTGGCTCATTCGTCGTCCCGCAGGCGGAAGCCGGCGCGCAGCTGGTGCTGGATCGTATCGAGATGGCCATCGAGGCTGTCGATCTTGCCGCGGTACAGCGCGATGGTGTCGGCGAGCTGATCCTGTGTCGATTCGAAGCCGATCTGCGACTGCTGCAGCTGGTCGACGAGCCCCTGAAGCGAGCGGATCAGGCCCGTGAACTCGTACAGCACATTATCGGTTTGTACCTGGAACTTTGGCATCAGGTAAGCGGTCGTGACCTGTTCGACGCCGCTGATCAGGTTGGTCTGCGCATCGGTCAGGCGCTGATACATGTAACCGAAGAACACGTAGCAAACGATGGCGGTGATGGTCGTCGACAGCGCGGTCGACATGCCGTGGATCACGAGTCCCATGCCGGTGGCACTGATCGCGTTTTCCAGCACGTCCGAGGCGCCGATCAGCGCCATCGACAATGACACGATGGTGCCGAACACACCCGACAGGATCAGGATGTTGTTGATGAAGCGCGGTAGGCCGTTGCGCGTGCTCTCGCTGGCGACGAGCGTGGCTGCGAGCGCATTCTGGTTGATCGGCGAACGGGCTTCGTGCAAGCGGCGCATCGTCGCGTAACGGCGCGCGATCATCGTGTTGTTGGCGACGCCTTTGAGCGGGTCGAGATCCGGGCGCTTGTCGACATTACGGACGAAACGCGTCAATGCGCCTTCTTCGCGCATGTAGATCAGCAGGATGCCGATCGTGCGCAGCAGGCCGACCAGGAACAGTGCGAGGATCACACCGTTGATCACCCAGCCCGTCGCCGTGAGTTGGTCCTTGAAGTAGACGGCATTGATCAGGTCGTATTTCCAGATCCCCAACGCGATTGCCGCAGTGGCCAGTAGGATCATGCGGAACAGGGTGTTGCGGCTGAAGTTGCGTCGCAGGTTGATCGTTTCCAACGTCAGGTAACCTCAGATCGGGGCGCCGGTTGGGTGGGGCGGCACGGCTGGCGAATGGCTGCGGAGTTTAACATGAGTGTCCACTTGGCCGTCATGCGACAGCAGCAGCGGCGCACTGGGTGTGGGGCCTGTCGATGCTAGACTGCGGCGATGCCGAGCAACCTGTTTCAAGCCGCCGAAGACTGCCTGCGTTGCTGCGAAGTCGACGCCAAGTGTCTGTCAGCGAAGGCATTGTGGCGTGATTGGCAGGCCGGCGTGCTGCACCGCGATGCGACGCCGACGGCGGCACTGACCGACGAGGCGGGACGCCCGCCGCGACCACGGCTGGTACCTCCGCGCGAGCTGGCTCAGCGCGGACTCGGCAGCCGCGAGGGTCAGGCGGCGTTGGTCCATGCCGTTGCTCATATCGAGTTCAATGCAATCAATCTCGCCTGTGATGCGGTCTACCGGTTCCGTGATATGCCAGATGCCTATTACGGCGACTGGCTGCGCGTCGCGGCCGAAGAGGCTTACCATTTCTCGCTGCTCGAGGCCCGCTTGCGGGAGCTCGGATATCGCTATGGCGATTTTCCGGCACACAACGGACTCTGGGATCTGGCGCAGAAAACCGCGCACGATCCATTGTTGCGCATGGCGCTGGTGCCGCGTGTGATGGAAGCGCGTGGACTCGATGTAACGCCGGGGATGCGGGAACGTTTTGCGCGCGCCGGTGACCAAACAACTGCGGCGATTCTCGACATCATCCTGCGTGACGAGATCGGTCACGTGGAAGCAGGCAGCCGCTGGTTTCGCTACGTGTGCGAGCAACGGGGTCTCGAGCCAGAGGACACCTATTTCGCCGTGTTGGAGGAACACCTGGGAAGTCATGTCCGTTGTCCGCTGCACAAGGTCGCGCGGCGTCAGGCGGGGTTCTCGGAATCGGAATTGGGTCGCCTGGAGGCGCTATGCAAACGAAACTGATTGTCACTCTGTTGGTTGGCCTGGCGAGCGGTGCCGCATTCGCCCAAAACGCATCATTGCTGGTTTACCAGGTGGCAGAGCAGGGTACCGATCCTTATGTCAGCCGCGTGCTCGTCACGCCCGACTACCTGCGCCTGGACGAGGGTGCCGATGACGGCAGCTTCACGCTGTTCGATCGTCGTCAGGAGATTCTCTACAACGTTTCACCGGAGGATCGCAGTATCCTCGTGCTCGATGTCACAGAACCCGTGACGGCGGAAGACCCCGCACTGATCCTGCAGGCAAAGGTCGAGGTCGATGAGCAGGCGCCCCTGGTCGCCGGGCGTCGTCCCACACACGTCACGTTGCTCGCCAACGGCGAAGAATGCAGCGATCTGGTGGTGATAAAGGACACCATGAGCGACGCCGTTGCAGCATTGGGCGAAATGAAAACGGCGCTGGCACGTATGCAGGCGCAGACGCTGGCCGCGACGCCGCTCGAGATGCGCACTCCTTGCGACATGGCGATGAACGTCTACGCGCCGACGCGCTCGCTGCAGTATGGCCTGCCATTGCACGAGCGTAGTGCCGGCCGCAGTCAGTCGCTGGTCGACTTCGACGACGCCCATGCCGCAGACGACGCTTTGTTTGTGCTGCCCGATGACTTCGACCGCCGACCGCTTTTTTCGTCGGGCGCGATCTGATTTCGCTCAGCGCGTGGCGTCACGCTCGTCGCCACGCACCGTGTGTGATTGCAGACTGTTGCCGTCGTCGACCCACACCGCCACGTGGTCGGTGTGCCATTCCGGCAGTACGACGCGTGTCGCGCTGTCGCCACCGGGCAACGCGTGATGGTGCACTTGCGGTCGGTGGGTGTGGCCGTGGATGAGTTGCCGCACGCCGTAGCGTTGCAGGTAACGCACGACGGTCGCCGTGTTCACGTCCATGATCTCGGCGGCCTTCATCGACTTGGCCTCGCCGCTGCGCCGGCGCAGTTCGGCGGCGATACGCCGCCGCTCCGATAACGGCTTGCGCAGTAGGAACCATTTGACCAACGGATTGCGCATGCGTCGCCGCCAACGCTGGTAGGCGATATCGTCGGTACACAACAGGTCGCCGTGCATCAGCAAGGTCGGTTGGCCGGCGACGGCGGTGACATGACAGTCGCGCAGCAACGCCGCCCCGCATTCACGCATCAGACGCTGACCCATGAGAAAGTCGCGATTACCGCGTTGAATGGCGACTTCGACACCGCGTGTAGAGAGCGCGGCGAGGATGCGGCGAACGTGTGATGCAAGCTCGCCATCGTCGTCGTCGCCGATCCAGGCATCGAACAGATCGCCGAGAATGAACAGGCGGTCACCTGTGCCGGGGTATGCCGTGCAGAAATGATCGAACAGCTGCAATGTCGCAGGGCGATCGAGCGCCAGATGCAGATCGGAAATGAACCACTGTCGTGTCATGGGCCGGCATTGTAACGAGTCGTGCGCCCGGCTGCGGATTTCTCATTGTGGGGGTGTCGGTGGCCACTTATGCTGTGCTTTTCGCCGCTGACGTCGCGCCATGTCCCAGGTTTTCAACATCGTCTTTCCGATCTTTGCGATCGTGCTGCTGGGTTACCTGTATGCGCGGCGCTATGGCCCGGATATGGCATCGGCGAACCGACTCAATATCGAGATCTTCACCCCGGCGCTGATTTTCTCGGTGCTGTCCAGCGAAGGATTCGAGCTTGCGCGTTATGCGGACCTGGCGTTTGCGGCGCTCATCGTCGTGCTCGGTTCGGGCTTGGTCGCGTGGCCGCTGGCACGCCTGCTGGGTTTTCCGCTCAAGGTCTTTCTGCCACCGATGATGTTCAACAACTCGGGCAACATGGGCCTGCCTTTGGCGCTGTTCGCCTTTGGTGAGGCGGCACTGCCGGCAGCGATGATCCTGTTCCTGGTCGAGAACACGCTGCATTTCACCGTTGGCAACGCGATGTTGACGGGGCACGTCAATCCGCTGCGGCTGTTGCGCCTGCCGATGCTCATCGCGACCCTGGCCGGCATTGCCGTGGCGGTGGCGGAGATACGGGTGCCCGGTCCGCTGCATGAAGCGATAGACCTGCTCGGGCAGATTGCGATCCCGCTCATGCTGTTCGCATTGGGCGTGCGCATGACGGGGGTCGATCTCAGTGACTGGCGGATCGGTCTCGCGGCCGCGGTGATCTGCCCGCTCAGCGGCTTGGTCGTGGCCTGGCTACTGCTCCAGGTCATGGTGTTGCCGGGCATGCAGACGGCGCAGCTGATCGTGTTCGCCGCGCTGCCGCCGGCGGTGCTCAATTTCATGCTGGCCGAGCGCTACAACGTGGAACCACACAAGGTGGCTGCGATCGTGTTGCTCGGCAACCTCGCGAGCCTTGCCGTCATCCCCGCCGTGTTGTTGCTCGT
>JAGRHA010000491.1 GCA_020445205.1 Gammaproteobacteria bacterium | reverse complement strand
GTTGACGCGCTGGCGACTGGTGTTGGTCGCGGTCATGACGGCAAGCAGCACGGCGTGGGCGTTCGCGTCGGCGGTGGCGGCAGGTCCGGGCGATACGTCGGCCGTGCTGCTGATCATTGCCTGGACGGCACTGTCGCTGTCGTTGGTACCGAGTCTGTCGTGGATTCCCGGGCTGATCATGCAGCTCACCGTGGCGCTGCTGTTCGTACTGGTGTTCCCTTACTTTCCCGGTCACGACTTCGAATCGATCCTGCTGCCGCTCGGGATGTGGGCATCGTTGGCCCTGTTGGCGCTGATCGCGGCGTCATACCTGCGTCGCGTCGACCAGATCAAAGGTGAAATGCACTACATGCGCCTCGAGGCTTCGGAGTTGCAGAAGCGACTCGACGATGCCGACGAGACCCTGGCCAACGCCTACGACCAGCGCGCCACCCTGGAGGCGGAACTGTCCGAGATTCTGCACCTGGCAGAGGATGCGAGTCGCGCCAAGACCGAATTTCTGGCCACCATGAGCCACGAGATCCGCACGCCGCTGAACGGTATTCTGCCGATTCTCGAGATGTTGCTCGATTCCCGCCTCAACCCGGAACAGGTGCGCATGGTGCGTACGGCCCAGGGCTCGTCACGTCATCTGCTGCGCATCATCAATGACATCCTCGACTTTGCGAAGGTCGAATCGGGCAAGCTGCAACTCGAAACGATCGAGATCGATGTGCGTGAACTCGTTGGTGCCGTCACCGAACTCATGAGCGGCAGCGCACGCAACCACAACCTCAAACTCAGCGCCAGCGTCGCCGACAACGTGCCGGAAGTCGTGCGCGGCGACCCGATTCGATTGCGCCAGGTCTTGATCAACCTGGTCAGCAACGCGATCAAGTTCACCGAGGAGGGAGGTATCCGGATCGAAGTCTCGCGCGGGCAGACCAGTCAGAAAGAGATCGAGTTGCTGTTCGCCGTTGCCGACACCGGTGTCGGCATGTCGCCGGAAACGGCCGACCGGCTGTTTCAGTCGTTCACCCAGGCTGACGCATCGACCACGCGCAAGCACGGTGGCACCGGGCTGGGACTCGTGATCTGCAAGCGTCTCGTGGAGCTCATGGGCGGCAAGATCGGCGTGCGCTCGGCGCTCGGTCAAGGGTCGACGTTCTGGTTCCTCGTGCCGTTGCGCAAGTCCGTGACCGAAGTGCCTTCGGCGCGGCGTGACCTCGACGGTGTGCGCATCCTCGTGCTCATCGGCGACGGCGAGGAATCCGTGCGTGTGGGGTCGATGCTGCAAGGCTGGGGGGTGATCGTGGATGCCTCACAGGAGCCCTCGGAGGCACTGGCGAAGCTGCGTTCGACGTCGATGCTGGGTGCGAGCTGGACTTACGAACTCCTGCTGATCGACGCCACGGGCTTCGAACAGCGCCTGCCGGCGTTACTGGCGGAAATACGCAGCATCGAGGCACTCGATCGGCTCAACATCGTCGCTGCTGTGCGCACCGAAAGCATGGCCCACAAAGTGAAACGGGAATTCAGAGTTCTGGTGATGGCTGATGGTTTTCGCCCCGAACCGCTGCGCCGCTTGCTTTATCGCCTGTTCGACGTCGAGAGCCGTCACTTCGCAAATATCGACCTGCGCGCCGACGAGGTCTACGACGATCTCAACGTCTCGGTCGCCGATGTCCCGTTCGAGGACGTCGACGAAAAAGGCGTACAACCGGCGTTCGTCGGACAGGTCCTGCTCGTCGAAGACAACCCCGTGAATCTCGGCGTGGTGCGCAAGGCGCTGTCGAAACTCGGTCTGCATTGTGCGACGGCGACCGACGGTCGCGATGCCCTGAGCCTGTTCCGGCGCGAGGCGTTTCACATGATCTTCATGGATTGTCAGATGCCGGTCATGGATGGTTACGAGGCGACCCGCGCGATACGCGAACTCGAATCGGAACAGGGTCTGCCATCCACACCGATCATCGCCATGACCGCAAATGCCATGGCGGGTGATCGTGAAAAGTGTCTGCAATCGGGAATGGATGATTATCTCGCCAAGCCGGTGGCGCTCATTCAACTGCAGGACTGCGTCGCCAAGTGGATCGACGTGCGTGGCGTGTTGACGACGGACCATCACGCCGGCACGGCCAGGGAATCGAACCGCATGGAACTCGCGGATGTGCTCGATCAGAAGGTCTTACAGGAATTGCGTGAGATCATGGAGGACGACTACGTGGGACTGTTGCGGACCTATCTACGCAACGCCCCGCGATTGCTCGGCGACATCCGCGCGGCGATTGCGCACGACGACGTGGAGGCAATCGTGATCCCGGTGCATTCACTGAAGTCGAGCAGCGCCAACGTCGGCGCCATGCACCTGTCGGGTCTTGCGCGTGACATGGAAAAGCAGGCGCGTGCCGGCGATATCAGTGCCGCCAAGCGCGCATTTGCTGGCGTCGAGACGGCCTTCGTCGATGCCGAGTCGGCGTTGCAGGAGTTGGTCGCCAACGGCTCGGTCGTCTGAAACGGGGAGCTCGGTGTGCCACGTGCACAGTGCCTGTGTGCGGCACTGTGGCGTGTCGACCAGCGCCTTAGAGCACTTCGGAGGCGTAGTCGGCCAGGCGCGAGCGCTCGCCACGCAGCAGCGTGATATGACCGCCATGCGGCCAATCCTTGAAACGGTCGACCACGTACGTCAGGCCCGAGGTGGTCTCGGTCAGGTACGGAGTGTCGATCTGCGCCACGTTGCCGAGGCAGACGATCTTGGTGCCTGGGCCGGCGCGCGTGATCAGCGTCTTCATCTGTTTCGGCGTCAGGTTCTGCGCCTCGTCGAGGATGATGTACTTGTTGAGGAAGGTGCGTCCGCGCATGAAGTTCAGCGAATGGATGCGGATGCGGGAGCGCAGCAGATCATCGGTCGCGGCGCGGCCCCATTCGCCACCCTCGGTCTGTGTCAGTACCTCGAGGTTGTCCATCAGCGCACCCATCCACGGCGTCATCTTCTCTTCTTCGGTACCGGGCAGGAAGCCGATGTCTTCACCTACGGGAACCGTCACGCGCGTCATGATGATCTCGCGGAAACGGTTCTGATCCAGCACCTGGGCGAGACCGGCAGCGAGCGCGAGCAAGGTCTTGCCGGTGCCCGCGGTGCCGAGCAGCGACACGAAATCGATGTTCGGGTCCATGAGCAGGTTGAGGGCGAAATTCTGCTCGCGGTTACGCGCGCTGATGCCCCATACCGCGTGCTTGGTAGAGCGATAATCGTTGACGAGCTCGATCACGGCATCGCTGCCGTCGAGCTGGCGCACGATCGCTTCGAATGGTTGCTCGCCTTCCATGTACAGACACTGATTGATGTACCACTTCGCCGTGTCCGGTCCTTTGACGCGGTAATAGGTGTGGCCTTCCTCCTTCCACGAGTCGATGTCCTTGCTGTGGGTGTCCCAGAAGTCGGCCGGCAACTCCGACTCGCCCGAGTACAGCAGGTTGACGTCATCGAGCACCTGGTCGTTGTGGTAGTCCTCGGTGTGGATGCCGATGACGGCGGCCTTGATGCGCAGGTTGATGTCCTTGGAAACCAGCGTGACGTGGCGATGTGGCGCCATGTCGGCGAGCGCCAGTGCGGTCCCCAGGATGTTGTTGTCGGGCGTGTTGCCCGGCAGCGTATGCGGCAATTCCTTCGGTTGCAGCTGGGTCTGGAAGAACAGATGGCCGCAATCGGCATCGGTGGCACCGGACTCGAGCTGCTTGGCGGTGGTCGGTAGTGGCAGGCCGGCATCGATATCGCGCTTGGAGGCGGATTTCATGAGCTCGTCGAGAAAACGACTCACCTGGCGCGAGTTGCGCGCGACTTCCGATGTGCCTTTCTTGGCACGGTCGAGTTCTTCGAGCACCACCATCGGCAGGAAGATGTCGTGCTCGGCGAAGCGGAAGATCGCCGTCGGGTCGTGCATGAGCACGTTGGTGTCGAGTACGAAGAGTTTCTTGTCGCCGCGCGATTTGATGCCCATGTTGCTCCGATGTCTGAAAGCGGATGAGGGTTACTTGCCGAGCGCCTTGACGGCCTCGAGTACCTCGTCGACGTGGCCCTTGACCTTGACGCCGCGCCATTCCTTGCGCAGCTTGCCGTCGGCGTCGATCAGAAAAGTGCTGCGCTCGATGCCGCGCACCTGTTTTCCATACATGTTTTTCAACTTGATGACGCCGAAGGCGTTGCATAGCACCTCGTCGGTATCGGCGACGAGGTCGAAAGCAAAACCCTGCTTGGATTTGAAGTTTTCCTGCGCCTTGAGGGTGTCGCGCGAGGCGCCGAGGATGACGCAGCCCTGGCGCCGAAACTTGGCGATTGCGGCGCTGAAGTCGAGGCCTTCCTGGGTACAGCCGGGCGTGCTGGCTTTGGGGTAGAAATACAGCACCAGCGGTTTGCCGCGGTAGTCGCGCAGCTGGGTCTGCTTGTCGCCGGTGAGGTGCAGCCCGATGTCCGGGATCAGTTTGCCTGTCCGAAGTTCCGTCATGGAGGCGCTCCTGTACGGGTGAGACTAGCCTTTGATCGGTTCGAGCACCGCGTCGATATTCATGCTGTCGCAAAAATCCATGAACTCGTCACGCAACGCGGCGATATGGATGTTCGACGGAATGCCAATGTTCATGCGTACCGAGAACATCGGTGTGCCGGTGTGCGCGGCGGCATAAGAGCTGGTCGTCATGTCTTCGATATTGATGTTCTTCTCGCTGAAGAAACTGGCCAGGCTGTACACGATGCCGGGGTGGTCGAGCGAAACCACGTCGACGCCGTAAGGCAGCAGGCTGGCATTACCACCGCGTTCCTCGGTGCGTTTGGTGGTGATCGTGAGATCGAGGCGCTGTTCGAGTTCACTGACCTGATTGTCGAGCTTTGCCAGCTGGTTCCACGGGCCTTCGACGAGCAACAGGATTGCGAACTCACCACCCAGCACGGTCATGCGGCTGTCGGTGATGTTGCAGTCGAGCTCGTAGATCGCTTTGGACAACTGGTTGACGATGCCGGGGCGGTCCTTGCCCAGGGCAGAGATGACGAGATGACTGTTTTTCGCTGGCATGGCGCTCGGGGCGGGCTGGTGATTCGGGGATACGCGCGAGTTTACTGCGCTGCCGGGCGGTTGTCTCGGTCGGTCCCGACGGCGGCTACGCGTCGCCGATCTCGGCGTTGCGCAGTGCTTCGGCGGCTTCTTCCGGGCTCACGGTGCTGACGAACAGCCCGGAACCGAGTTCGAAACCGGTCGGAATGCTGGTACGTGGGCAGATCTCGAGGTGCCAATGGTAGCTCTGTTCGCAGTCCTCGAATTCGGCGCCGTGCGGCACCGAGTGCAGGAAGAAGTTGTACTGCACGCCACCCACCACCTGGTCGAGGCGCGCCATCGTGCGCTTGAGCACACGCGCGAAATCGGCCAAGTCCTCTGCGCTGGCGCGTGCGAAATCCGCCTGGTGCTGCAGCGGCAGTACGTGGATCTCCCATTCGAAGCGGCTGGCGAACGGCTTGATCGCGATGAAGCGCTCACCGCGTTCGACGACATACTGGCCGACATTGATCTTGCGCCGGATCTGGCCTGACTCGCGGTCGTAGATCGTCGCCTCGTAGGTCAGTGCCTCGTCGATCAGCGAGCAGAACACGCAATGGTTGTATTTGCGCTGATACTCGCGACTGTGGTGCACCTCGTTGAGAACGTTCTCCGGGACCACCGGGGTGGCGATGATCTGGCTGTGGGTGTGCGGAATGCTCGCACCGGCGGCAGGACCGAAATTCTTGAACACCAGCACGTACTTGAGACGACGGTCCGAGGCATACAGCTCGTTCATGCGCTGCTGGTACACGGCGAACAGGTCGGCCAGGTGCTGCTGACCCATCTCGTGCAGTGCGATGCCGTGGCTCGGATTGTCGATGACCACCTCGTGGCGACCGTAACCGTCGATGACCTGTTGCAGCCCGAACGCGATATTGGTCTGCGATTTGTCGTCGCCGAGCACGGGGTAGAGATTCGGCACGATACGGACCTCCCAGTCGCCATTTTCCGGGAAGGCCCGGATCTGCGGTGGGGTGCGCTCTTCGTTGCCGCGGCAGAACGGGCACGTTTCGACATGGGCGCGGGTGTCGCGCTCGACTTTGTCCTCGGCTTTCTTCGGCCGCATGCCGCGCGCCGTGGCGACCAGTACCGACTCGGTCGGAACGATCGGGTTGATCCGGATTTCACGTACGCTGGTGCCAGAATCGCTCATTTTTCCGCAAGCATCGATGGAGACCGCATTTTTCTAAAGGTACTCGGCGACGGCCTCAAGCTGACCGTGTTAATAGGGGTATCGAATCTGCCCAACCGCCGTGCGGACCTTGGCACTGCAAAACGCCACACGATAGAATGCCTAGCTTGATTTCACGCGGAGCCTCTGATGATCCAGGGCAGTCTGGTCGCGATCGTGACCCCGATGCATGCCGACGGCAGCGTCGACGAGACGGCATTCCGTCGTCTGATCGACTGGCATGTCGAGCAGGGCACCGACGCGATCGTCGCCGTCGGTACGACGGGCGAGTCCGCGACGCTCGACGAACACGAGCACTGCGCCGCGATTGCACTCGCGGTCGAACAGGCGGCAGGACGCGTGCCGGTGATCGCGGGAACCGGGGCCAACTCGACGAGCGAAGCGATTGCGCTGACGCGCTGTGCGCTCGACGCCGGTGCCGACGCCTGCCTGTTGGTCACACCGTATTACAACAAGCCGACGCAGGAGG
>JAGRHA010000065.1 GCA_020445205.1 Gammaproteobacteria bacterium | reverse complement strand
CTGATCCCATCAATCGCGATGACCGCACACCGCGCAGCCGTCTCGAAGCGGAGCTGTCGGTGTTGAGTAAGGTCAGTGCCGCGGACATGCCGGTGATCGAGCAGATGCCGGAGGCGAGCCTGTTGCGGGTTTACAGGGGCAACGGTGAGCGCGAAGTGTTCACGCTGATCCGTAACCGGCGGCATACGAATGTCGCCTTTGTGCTTGGCGAGTCGTTGCGCTACGAATCCGACAAGGACACCTTGACCGTGGTGCGCGGGATCGCGACGGGCTACCCGAACTTCATTTTCAATGTGCGGGCGGACGACGTGCCGCGCTTCGTCCGCGATCTGCGTGACACCTCGGTCCGTTACCGACAGGATTACCTCGATCGCATCGCCGGGTCATGGGGTGTCCGTCGCACCTCGTCGCAGTTGTGGCAGATATTCCACGATATCAATGCGTGGATGCGCGAGAGAGAACCCCTGGAAGCGGGGATGCTGGATCTCAATCGCTACGCGGGTGATTGAACCCGCGTGACGCGGTTCCTGCGCGTCCACTACACGCGGTAATAGGCGTTTTCCTGGTGTACGCTGTCGATACACCGTGCAGCCGGGGGCAACCAAGAGTGTCAGCGCCCGGCAATGGCGATGCCCTCAGCGTGGATAGACGATATGCGGCGTTACAGAATTCCATTCCTTACTCGCCGCCCGATGCTGGTGGTTGGGCTGCTCCTATTGGCACTGGGTGTTACCGGCTGTGCACTTACCGTTTCGCCACCGGGTGCGCGCGAGTCGGCATCTGACGCGCGTTGGCACGTCTGGCGCTTCCGCTTCGCACGTGCCGACGATGGTTCAGTGCGCAGTTACCTCGACAACCTCGTCGCCGACCGCGTGCTTTTCGACGTCGTTGCCGAACAGCAATCGCAGATTCTGTTGTGGCGGTTTCATCGACGCTGGCCGGATGACCTGACGGGGCATCAGCTCAGCCTCATGGTGTATGCCCCGGAAACGACCGCACTCGCCATGAGTAACATGATTGCACGCAACCCGCTCGTGCCCGAGCTCATTCAGCAAGGTTATCTCGTCGAGTGGCGTATCGATCCACCGAGCCGCGACATCGCCGCTTCGCCGGCCGGCTTGAGCGACCGCCATTGGGGGGAGAGCGTGCAACGTGAATGGCCGCATTTCATCATGGGTGCAAGCCGCTTCTGGGTCGGCCTCACACGCGATGCCGCGACCGCACGACAGGATATGGCGCTGCACGCGCGTTATATCGCCGTCGAAGAGGATGTCGACGACTTCTGGTACGGACGCGCGCGGCACGCGCTGTTACACCATCTCAATGCGCTGTTCGCCTACCGCCCGATCGAGTACTACGACGGCACACCAATCCGCTTCTGACCCGGCGCGCACGGGTGCCGACGGCAGGCGCCTGGCAGCGGCGACAAAATCCCACCTGTAATCTGCGTGATTCGTCCCAAGCAGGCGAGAAAAGCACTTTGAATCAATAGCCTGTACTCCGGTCGCCAACCCCGGAAGGGCATTCGGGCGATTCTGTGCGTTGAATCTAAACCTGCGCCGCAATTTGCCGATGTAGACCACATCGCCAATTACGCAATATGTCGGAAGCCCAAGGAGTTTTCATGGCAACAGGTTTCGGAGCGATGGTCCGCGGTACGACCGTGCGAGGAAAAGTCTATCGGATGCTGGGCGCATTGTTTGCTGTGATGCTCGTCGCGACGGCTTCGTATCTGGCATTCAGTCAGAGCAACATGGTTGAACACCTGGTCGAGCACCAGACCCGCGACCTGGCCGATTCCTATTTCGACAATATCAACACGTTGATGCTGACCGGGGGCATGGCCAATCGCGAGATTCCGCGCAAGAAGCTCATGTCACGTCCGGAGGTACTCGATGCACGCATCATTCGTGGCCCGACGGTGCAGAAGCTGTTCGGTCCTGGTACGGATTACGCGCGTGCCGTCGACGACCTGGATCGCCGTGGTCTTGCGGGTGAAGAGATCATGCAGATCCACGACGGTGACGATGGCCGCGTGCTGACGGTCGTCGTTCCGTTGCCGGCGAGCACTGATTTCCGCGGCACCGATTGCATCAGCTGTCACGCCGCACAAGCCGGCGAGGTACTTGGGGCGGTTCGCGTCGAATACTCGCTGAAGACACTCGACGCCGCAGTCTGGCGCGATCTCCTGGCGAACATCGGCATCAATTCGGCGCTGATGATCCTTGGTCTGATCATCATTGGCGCATTGTTCTCGCGCATCGTGTCGAAGCCGCTCAAGCAGCTCAATGGCATGATGCGTTCCGTGGCCGAAGGGCGGGCGGACTGGTCCCAGCGCATCACGATCACTTCGGACGACGAGATCGGTGAACTCGCCGGGCATTTCAATACGGCGATCGAACGCTTCGGTGGCATCATCGACGATACCCGCGAACAGAGCGAAGCGGCGACCCGGCTCAAGACGGCGCTCGACTGCGTGTCGACCAACGTCATGGTGTCGGACAAGGATTTCAATATCATCTACATGAACGATGCCGTACAGCGCATGTTCAAAGAGGCCGAACACGACTTGCGCGACCGTCTGCCGAACTTCGACGCCGACGCGCTCATCGGCCGCAACATCGATGTTTTCCACCGCGATCCCGCGCATCAGCGTCGGCTGCTGACGGCACTCAGCGACACCTACGAATCGCAGGTCGAAGTCAGTGGGCGTACGTTCCGAATCATCGCCAATCCGGTCACGGCAAACGATGGTGAGCGACTGGGTACCGTGGTCGAGTGGGCCGATCTCACGGCGGAGCTCAAGGCCGCTGATGAGGAGGCGAAGCGCCTGGATGTCGAACGTCGACATGCGATGGAGAATGTGCGCATCCGCACCGCGCTCGACAATGTCAGCAGCTCGGTGATGGTGGCCGACAAGGACTACAACATCATCTATTTCAACAAGACGCTCGAGTCGATGTTCCGCGATGCAGAGAAGGATCTGCGTGTGGCACTGCCCGGGTTCAGTGTCGACAAGCTCATGAATTCGAGCATGGACGTGTTCCACAAGAACCCTGCCCACCAGAGACGTCTGCTCGATGGCATGACGTCGACGGTCAGCAGCGAGATCGAAGTGGCGGGTCTGACGCTGCGCGTTGTCGCCAGCCCGGTACTCGACGACAAGGGCAACCGCCTCGGTACCGTTGTCGAGTGGGCCAACCGTACCGACGAAGTCGCGGTGGAGAAGGAGATCGATGGCATCGTCGCTGCGGCACGCGATGGCCAGCTCGGCCAGCGCATCGAACTCGATGGCAAGCAGGGTTTCTTCCATCGCCTGGCGACCGGCATCAACGAACTCGTCGATGTGATCGACAACGTCTTCAGCGACATCGCCTCTTCCATGGGGCAAATGGCCCAGGGCGACCTCAGCAAGTCGATCCAGCGCGACTACAAGGGCGCGTTCGGCAAAGTGCGCAATGACGTCAACACGACCATAGAGAATATCGCCAACACGGTTCGCGAGATGCGCGATGCGGCGGATGCCATCGATACGGGTTCCACGGAGATATCTTCCGGCAACAACAATCTGTCGGCACGCACCGAGCAGCAGGCAGCGTCGCTCGAAGAAACGGCGGCATCGATGGAACAGCTCACGTCGACCGTGCGCAACAATGCCGACAACGCCCAGCAGGCAAACCAGGTGGCGGCAAACGCAAGCCAGTTGGCGCTGCGCGGCGGTGAGGTCGTCGGTCGAGCAGTATCGGCCATGGCGGACATCGATACGGCCAGTGGCAAGATCGCCGAGATCATCGGCGTGATCGATGAGATCGCGTTCCAGACCAATCTGCTGGCGCTCAACGCCTCGGTCGAAGCGGCCCGTGCGGGTGAGCAGGGGCGTGGTTTTGCCGTCGTGGCAACGGAGGTACGTAACCTGGCCGGACGTTCGGCCACGGCTGCACGCGAAATCAAGGACCTGATCAGCGACTCGGTGTCGAAGGTGACAGCGGGCACTGAACTCGTAAACGAGTCGGGCAAGACGCTCGAGGAGATCGTGATCGGGGTCAAGAAGGTCAACGACATCATCGCCGAGATCGCGGCCGCGTCGTCGGAGCAGTCGGCAGGTATCGATCAAGTCAATCTTGCTGTCACCTCGATGGATGAAGTGACGCAGCAGAACGCGGCACTGGCTGAGGAAACCTCGGCGGCGTCGGCGGCAATGACCGAAAAGGCGCAGGAGATGAAGCGGTTGGTCGGCTTCTTCCGACTGACCGGTATGGCGGCCACGTCGCCACGCACGTCGGCCATGAAGCCGGCCGCTGCGGCCGTCGAACGCAGGGCAGCATCGGTACCGTCGGCACCGGCAAAGGCCCAGGCAACGACGGCGAAACCGAAGTCGGCTCCGCCACCGGCACGCCCGGCAGCGGCCGCAGCGCCGACCAAGAAGCCGAAGCCTGCGCCCGCGCCGGTCGTCGATGACGACGATGAATGGGAAGAGTTCTAGGCCTCCTCGAACTGCGCTTCGATCGTGACGGGGCAGTTCAGGGAGCGCGCCACCAGGCATGAGCGGTGGGCCTTGTCGACGACGCGTTGCGCGAGTGACGCGGCGCCGGCTGGGATCTTCAGGCACGGGCGGATGACGATGGCACTGAAGCGGTAGCCAGCGCCTTTCTCGAATTCGAGATCGCCGTGCGCCGTGGAGGTGTAACTCTGAAGTTCGAGGCCGGAACGTTCGGCGATCAGCGTCACGAAATTCGCCATACAGATCTCTGCGGCGGCAACGAACAGATGCTCGGGGCTGAAACGCCCCGCATCATGCGGTGATCCGACCGCCAACGCGTCGAGTCCCTCGACATCGATCCATCCTTCTGCACCTTTGCCGGTCCAGCGGTAGCGGGTGTCGTAACGCATCGGCAGGTCGGCCATCTTCGCTCCTCGTCATCAAGTGTTGGCAGGCAGGTTGTGCCGTGACGTTCTATTCCGCCGACGACAGTGTCCGTAGCTCGTCGAGTGTCTCGACGCGATGCGCCAGGGCGATGCGCATGAGGTCGTCTGCGGAGCGTACGTCGATGCCTTCGGCGTCGATGCCGACGATCGTCGGACGGCCCGAAGCGGTCGCCGGTCGACGCTCGTTCAGGTGCGTCTGCAGCCAGGCTGGAGGCTGCATCGTGAGTGCTTCGATCGTGCTCGCCTCGGTAGCCGCGCCGAAGGGGTTGGCGCGCACAATCCGATCGTTGCCGAACCAGCGTGCGGTCGCGAATCCGCCATTCCAGTGGAAGTGCAGTGGTTCGAAACGGAAGAAACGGAATCCGAGTTGCTCGAAGTACACGCGGGTCTGCGGGAAGTAGCGGAAATAACGTGCGCCAGCGCTGCCGGCGTCGATCTCGCGGACGTCGCCAACCGCGCTCAGGCGTGCGAGCTGTTGCACATCACCCGCGCCCTGTTGAGCGATCATCAGGCCGCAGCGGGCGTCCTGCTGCAGGTTACGCGTATGCTGTGAAAGGTGACTGAGCAGGAACAACGGTAAGCCGTCGTAATCGAGCACATAGGGCACCATGGAGCCAAAAGGGTAGCCCGGGTGCTCGAGCGAATGCGTCGAAAGCATCCCGTGCAGTTGTGCCGCCATGAGCTGCCGCGCGGCGCGGGCTTGTTCCTCGGATGGACTCATGCGCCGAATGTATCAGACCGTGGTGCGGCTGATAACCAGCGTCATCGTGTTGTGCCTGGGCAACGGCCTCAGCGGCTGTTCGACCGCCGCCGGTCCGTCAGGGTGGGATCGCCCGGTCGCGATTCTTCCACGTTCCAGCGTTCGCGGATGGTGAGGATTTCTGCCTTGATGTCGAAGAAGCAGCGCAGCAGCTGCGGGTCGAAATGGCGTTCAGACTCGGCCTGCATCGTGGCCAGTGCCTTTTCCACCGACCACGCCTGCTTGTACGGGCGTTGCATCGTCAGCGCATCGAAGACGTCGGCGATGGCCACGATACGCGCGGCCTGTGGAATCTGCTCGCCGGCGAGACCACGCGGATAACCACTGCCGTCCCATCGCTCGTGGTGGCAGAGGGCGATGTCGGCGGCGAGTTGGAACAGCGGGCTACGACTCTTGCTGAGTATGCGGTGACCGATTTCGGTGTGCGTCTGCATGATCTGCCATTCGTCGGCCGTCAGCCGCCGTGGCGCCTTGAGGATACGGTCAGGGATGCCGATTTTGCCTGTGTCGTGCATGGGTGCGGCGAGTTCGAGCAAATCGGCCTGTTCGATGGGCCAAAGCGCGGCGCGCGCCAGCGCTGCCGCGTAGGCGGCCATGCGCCAGATGTGCACGCCGGTATCCGTATCATTGTAGTGTCCGGCCTCGCCGAGCATGAATATGGCTTCGCGCTGTGCCGCTTCGAGATCCTGCGTACGTTCATGGATCTGTTTACGGAACGCGCGTTGCTGGTCGGCCAGGGCGAGATGCGTCCTGACGCGGGCGCCGACCAGTGTGGGGTTGATGGGTTTGGTGATGTAATCGACGGCGCCGACATCGAATCCACGTTGCTCATCCGCGGTTTCACATCTCGCAGTGACGAAGATGACGGGGATGTGTGCCGTTTCTGCGGCGGCCTTGAGATGGCGGCATACCTCGTAGCCGTCCATCGTCGGCATCATCACATCGAGCAGGATCAGGTCCGGCGTCTGGCGCTCGGCCAGGCGCAGCGCTGTCTGTCCTGATGTCGCGGCGTGAACGTTGTAGTGCTCGGCCAATATGCCGCGCAGCACATCGATGTTGTCCGGGGCGTCGTCGACGACGAGGATTGTCGCGCGCGACGGACTCATGACGTCGCGCCACCGCGCGGCAGAAACTTGAGCAATGTGATGTCGTCGAGGCCTGCGGGTGACGCTGCGGCGTCGTATACCTCGTCGATTGCCGCGGCGACTTCACCGCCATGGCGGTCGATGGTGGCAATGAGGCGTTCGAGACCGAACATGCTGCCGTCACGGCATTCGGCTTCGATCGGTCCGTCCGTCATCAGGTAGAGGGCGTCGCCCGCACCCAGTGCGACCTCGCTCACCGCGTACGGCGTGTCCTGCTGCAAGATGCCCATGGGTGGCTCGCTCGATTCGAGTTGCAGCCACTCACCGTCTTGAGAGCGGTGCAGCACGCTGGGGTTGCCGAAGTTCCACACCTCGGCTGTGTCGCTGCCATGACGAATGCGAACGGCGCTGGCCGCCATGAAGATATGGATCGGCAAGCGTTCACGTAGCACCTTGTTGATCGTCAGCAACACCTGCGGGAAATCGCGGCCCTCGGCGGCGAGGTCATAGAACAGGTGCGACACCAGCGGTGTGCCGACAGCTGCGGGCAGGCCGTGCCCGGTGAAGTCGCCGACCAGCAGCTGGCGGTCACCGTTGTCGAGGCAGACCGACAGCACCAGGTCGCCCCCGGTCTTGTCGAGTGAACGGCTCACGTACGACACCCCGTCGGCGCAGAAGCGCTCCTCGCGGCGCATCTCGACGATCGTGTCGGCAAGCATCGTGCGTTCCTGGGCGAGCTCGTCGAGGGCTTGTTTCAACGCCGAACGCGCAGCCGACAGTGCGACCTGTGTACGCACGCGGGTAAGCAGGATCACGGGCTCGATCGGCTTGGTCACGAAGTCGACGGCGCCGAGTTCGAAGCCCCGCAGCTCGTCACCCTCGGAGCCGAGGCCGGTGAAGAAAATCACCGGTATGTCGCACGTGGCGGGATCGGCCTTCAGGCGACGGCAGACCTCGAACCCATCGATGTCGGGCATCATCACGTCGAGTAGCACGAGTTCGGGCTGCAAGCGTTTGGCGATGTCGGCGCCACGCACGCCGTCGCGTGTGGCGAGGATGTCGAATTCGCCGCCGAGGGCATAGCGGATCTGATCGAGCACTTCGGGGGCATCGTCGATGGCCAGTATGCGGCTGCGTGCATGCTGTGGTGCGGGGGGGCTGCCGACTGTCATGCTGTTTTCTCCAGCACCGTGAGCGCGCGCGCCGCCGCTTCGAAATCGTACTCGTGCAGGGCGTGGCGCGCTTGGCGCAGGGCGGACAGCAGCGGTGCCGGCGGTGCCCCGTCGAGCAATTCCTGCACCGTATCGACGGCCGCGGTGTTGAATTCATCGAGTTCGATGCGCAGGCGGTCGAACAGGGCGGAGCGGGCTTGTGGCGTCATGACATTGAGCGGTCGTGCCGGTGCTGTCGAGCCGGCGGCGGCGAGCTGGCTGAGCGACCGTGTGGCCAGTGCCAGCTGTTCGTCGAGTTCATCGAGTGGCGGTTGGCCACCGCCGAGCAGCAGGCTTTCACCTTCGGCGGCGATCGCCTCGAGTCGTGTCGCTCCGAGGCAGCCTGCGACGCCCTTGAGGGTATGCAGCAGCCGTGTCGCTTCGTCACTGCCGCCTTGTTCGAGTGCCCCTCTCACCTTCTGCGCGACATCGGTCTGGGAAGCGAGGAAGCGTTGCACGACACGCAGGTAAGTCTGCTTGTTGTTGAACATGCGCTGTACGCCGGTGTCGACGTCGATGCCCTCGACGCTCGGCAAAACCAGCTCGACGTCCGACGCTTCGGTGTCGCCTTCGGCGTGCGCCTGAGCCTGCGGGCGCGCCGGCTGGATCCAGCGAGTGAGGGTGGCGAACATCTTCTTTACGTCGATGGGCTTGCCGATGTGATCATTCATACCGCTCGCCAGTGCACGTTCGACATCCGATTGCAGCACGTTGGCGGTCATGGCGATGACAGGCAGCGACTCCAGGCCGGGCGTTTCGCGGATCCGGAACGTCGCGGTATAGCCATCCATCACCGGCATCTGGCAGTCCATGAGGACGCCGTCATAGCGCTGCTTGGCGAGACGGTCGAGCGCGAGTTGGCCATTCTCGACCACGTCCACCGAGATGCCTTTTTCGGTGAGCAGGGCGACAGCGAGCTCCTGGTTGAAGTCGTTGTCCTCGACCAGCAACAGGTGTGCGCCACGCAGACGTTCCATCTCGCCGAGCGTCGCAGGTTTCGCCACGGGTGCGGTGCCCGCGCGTGCCACGGCAGGCTTCGTGAATTGCTGTGACTGCGCAGCGACGTCATCCCGGCATTCTCGATAGGGGATGCGGACGCGGAACGTGCTGCCTTCGCCGGGTTCACTGTCGACCTCGATGCTGCCGCCCATGAGACCGACGAGATGACGGCTGATGGCGAGCCCGAGGCCGGTGCCACCGTAGCGGCGTGTCGTTGTGGTATCGGCCTGGGTGAACGTCTGGAACAGCTTGTCGCGTTGTTCGTGCGATATGCCGATGCCGGTATCGGCAACGGTGATGCACAGCATGCCCGTATTGGCATCGGTTGTATCTGGCGTGGCGTCGGCGCTCACCGTGACTTCGCCCTGCTCGGTGAACTTGATCGCGTTGTTGCACAGATTGATCAGGATCTGACTCAGGCGAAGCGGGTCGCCCCTGATCACTTCGGGCAACGTACCGTTGAGTTCGATGCGCAGCGTGAGTCCCTTCTCCTCGGCCTGCACGCCGAGCATATCGGAGATTCCGTTGAATACCTCGATGGTCGAGTAGGGGCGGTCATCGAGTTCCAGTTTGCCGGCTTCGATTTTCGAGAAGTCGAGAATGTCGTTGATCAGGTGGCGCAGCGATTCGGCGGCGCGGTCGACTTTCTGCAGGTAGT
>JAGRHA010000490.1 GCA_020445205.1 Gammaproteobacteria bacterium | reverse complement strand
GCACACCGCCTTGCCGACGCCCCCTTTGCTCATCGCACGAACTGTGCAATTGTTCCTGGGATGGACAGCGGGACACGTGGAAAAGCGTCGGTCCCACCACAACCCGGTTGACGGAATGACGCCTTTGAATGCCATTCACCCTCATACGACTGGCCGCCCCGTCGGATTGCCGCCTTCGCCGGCGCACGCCTCGGCAGCCATGACGAGGACGGGATGAACAGGCTACCGGCGCCCGATCTCGCCTTCGACGGATTCGAAGAGCAACGACGCATCGCGCGCCGCCGCCGCAAGCGCGTGCTGTTGCCGATCATCATCGTCTGCGCCATGCTCGCCGCGCTCGTCACGATCGCCTTGTACAACTACCGCATGATGCGCAGTGACGCACTCGCTCTGTCGAAGGGCGTCATTGTCAATTTGCAGAGTCGTATCGAAACCGAGATGAATGCCTTCCTCGGCCACATCCCGGGACTGGCACGACTGTCGAGGGACCTGTTCGCCAATGTGCCCAGCGACGGCCCGCCACGCGCGCTCGCCGAGGCCCAGGGCATCGGCATGCTCAACGGCAATCCGCAGTTGACGGCATTTTTTGTCGGCACCGAGACGGGGCAGTTTCTGATGGTGCGGCGATTCGCGAAGGATGGCCAATCAGGTCTCGAAACCAAGATCATCCACCAGGCGACGAGCCCAAAAGAGGGTTGGGAGATCGAACTCACTCGGCGTGACGGCAGCGGCGAGGTGCTGTCGCGTGAGACCCAGCCCTGGGACAACTACGATCCGCGTCAGCGACCCTGGTATATCGGCGCGAGTGCACAGAGCACTGTCTACTGGACCGATGTCTATCCATTCTTTACCGGTCGGACCGCCGGTGTGACGGCATCCATGGCGCTACGCGACGATGCAGACACGGTGCGCGCCGTTGTCGGTGTCGACGTCGCGCTCGACAGCATCAGTCGTTTCCTCGCCACGTTGACGATCGGAAAGTCCGGTGTCGCGCTCATCGTCGATGACGAGGGGCGACTGATTTCACATCCGAGTGCCAGCGCCGTACGTGAGGCCGATGACGGTTCGTTGCGCCTCACGCGGGTCAGTGATCTGGACGACGACGCGATCAAGCGGGCCTTCGACCGCTACCGGGTGGAAGGTCACGGTCGGCGTGACTTCACGCTCGGCGGTCGTCGTTACATCACCTCCATCACGTCGCTCAATCATTTGTTGAATCGTGACTGGTCTATTCTGGTCGTGGTTCCCGAAGACGACTTCGTCGGTTTTGTCGGTGACAACGTCCGCAAAACGCTGTTTATGGGGCTGTCGGTCATCGCGCTCGCCGCATTGCTGGCCGCTTTGTTCGTGCGCCAGGGTTTGCGCGACGATCGTGCGGCAATGCGCATTCTCGAACGCCAGGAGGAACTCGACGCCCAGGGTGAAACCTTCGGCAGGCTCGCCACGATCGACCGCGTGGAAGTCGGCAGCGCCGATGGCACCGCTATCGCCGAGATCATCGAATCGGTCGCGCACGCCACACGCGCACGTCGCGTGAGCCTCTGGCGATACGACAACGGTGTTCAGGCCTTGTCGTGCATAGACTGTTTCGACCGCGACAGCAGCGGACACACGCAAGGCAACCGATTCGACATCGCCGATCACGAGGCCCTCATGAACGCCGTCCGGCACGGTGAGTCGTTTGCCCTGATCGACACCTCAGCCGATCCACGAACACAATCCATCTACCGCCACTACCTGCTTCCGGTCGGCTGCAACGCCCTGCTGTCGGCGCCGATCGTGGTCGGCGACGAGGTGCGTGGTGCCATCTGGCTGGAAGATACGGTGTCGCGTACCGCGTGGCCGTCTTCGATGACCGGTTTCGTGCGTTCCATCGCCAACTTGTTGGCACTGCGCAGCACGGTGTTCGCCACACCGACTGACGAATCGGCATCGGCAGATGATGCTCAGCATGTCATGCCGCGTCCGGCGTCCACGAACATGCGTGCCATGCTCGCGGTGGGCGGGCTTGATGCCAGCCTCGACCGACGCCGGGCCGCTGCGTTGTCTGCCCGCCTCGCAGCGCGCGGCACGGCAACCACGTCTCCGGTCGAGGTCCTCGAACGACAGCCGATCATCGTCATCCTGTTCACCGATGCTGCCGCGCTTGCCGGCATCGCCGCGACCGGCAACACCGAATCGACGATGGCCTATATCCTCAATCGACTCGAGGCCGCGGCCGCGACATCGGGCATCGCATACCTGAAGGTGCTCGGCAGCCAAATCGTGGGTTCGGTGGAACCCGATGAAACGGCACAACAGGGGCTGATCCGCATCATCGACTTCGCGCTCTCGGCACACGCAATCTGCGACGATGCCTTGCCGACCGATGCCGCTGCGCCCGTGTTCCGCATCGGCGTAGACAGCGGACCCGCCATTGCCGGTCTCGTGGGCCACGATGAGCCAAGTCTCACGCTCTGGGGGGATGCCGTGCAGACAGCCGCACTCATGGCCGAGACAGCGCTGCCCGGCACCATCCAGGTGACCGAGTCGGTCTACCAGGCCCTGCGCTCTCACTACCTGTTCCAACTGCGCGGCCATCACTATGCCGAGGCAGTCGGTGAGTTCGCGAGCTATCTCGTCGAGGGACGCCTGTGAACCCGGCCAGCTCGACCCATACTCACACCCCAGCGCACGAATCCAACGTGCAGCGTGCGCCCGCATGGCGCAGTCATCGTTTTCTCGCCTGGCTGGGGCGTGGGTTCGCGGCCATCGGCGCATTTACACTGACCTTCATCCGGGTTCTCTCTCTGGGCCGCTGGCGACGCACGATGCGCAGCGAGATGCTCGAATACTTCTATCAGGTTGGCGTCAAGGCTGTGCCCGCTATCGCGGTGACGGCGGCACTCGTCGGCATAGGCTTGGTGATGCAGATCGTCTACTGGACCGGGATCGCCGGACAGGCCGAACGCATCGGTGAGTTTCTGGTGCTGGTACTGGTTCGCCAGGTAGCGCCGATCGTCACGGCGCTGGTGCTCATCGGACGCAGCGGTTCGGTGCTTGTGGATGAAGTCGGCCATCTCGCTGCCACAGGACACCTGCAGGTATTGCGCAGCATGGGCATCGACCCGGACGACCTGATCACGCTGCCACGTTCAGTGGCGATGTCGGTCGCTGCGCTCGTCCTGACGATCCTGTTCGTCAATGTCGCATTGTGGGTTGGCTTTCTCGGCGCGCAACTATCGGGTGTCGCCAAGCAACCGGCCTGGGAGCTGGTGTTGACCGTTTTCTCCGGCTTGACACCCGGCGACCAACTGCTGCTTATCGTCAAGCCATTGGTCCTGGGTTACGTTATCGCCTACCTGTCGATTCGGATCGGCATGCGCGTGCAGCACACACGGGGCAGCGTGCGTCACCTGTTGCCGAAGGCGTTCGTGAGCACACTACTGGCGACGTTCGTCATTGGCACCCTGATCTCTGCGGTGATGTGAATGAACACGTACCAGCAACTGTCGCACGAACACGCCCCACAGCCGATCCTCGATGCACGTGACGTACAGGTACCGGCAGATGGCTGGCGACCGGCAGTCACACTCGATGTGCAGGTCTATCCGGGGGAGCTTCACCTCGTCTCGTCACGCGATACCTTGCGCAGCGCGGCGCTGGCGGACGCGCTGCTCGGTATCGCGATACCGGCACAGGGCAGCGTACATTTTCTTGGCGCCGACTGGCAGCACAGTCCCAGCGAAGCACGCCTCTCCTTGCGCCGATCGATTGGCCGCGTGCCGGGACGGGGCGCCTGGATGAGCACACACTCGGTCATGGACAACATACTGCTGCCACAGCGGCATCACACGCTGCTACCCGAGCATGCGCTGCGCAGTGCGGCGACCGAGCTCGCACGTCGCTTCGGCTTGCCCGGACTCCCGATGCAACGGCCTGATGCATGCAACGATGCGGACCTGCGACGGGCAGCTTGCATTCGGGCGTTTCTCGGCCGGCCGACCCTGGTCGTCCTCGAACACCCTGTCAGCGCGGTCGATACCGATCTGTTGACACCGCTTGTCGGCGCTGTTCAACAGCTTAGGCGACGCCGTGGCGCCGTCGTCTGGATTACCGGCCACGACGCCCTACTCAACGATGCGGCCATCCCCGCGGATCGCCGCCATCGACTCGTCGGTGGTGACCTGCTGGCATGGGAGAAACAGCGATGAACCCGACCCAGTGCATCGATGCGCACGCGTTCTCACGGGGAACATGACGGTGAATATGGCTGACGACCGTTTCCGCACCACCCTGATCGGCGTGTTGGTCACGACGGTGGCCGCTTTGCTCGTGTTCATGTTGCTGCAGGCGGACGCGATTCGCGAATGGGTGGATCCGAGCAAGCACCTGCGCCTGGTGTTGCCCGACGAAGGCCTGTTCGGGCTCGCCCGGGGAGCCAAGGTCGAGATACTGGGGACACCTGCAGGCAAGGTCGAACAGATCGTGATAGACCCGCGGCAGAAAATCCATGCGGAGTTGCGCATCGATGCATCGATGGCGCCGTTCGTGCGACAGGACTCACGCGCCATCATACGCAAGACTTTCGGTGTGGCCGGTGACGCCTACCTCGAGATCACGCGTGGTCGTGGCAAAGCCATGGACTGGGAATACGCTGTGCTCGATGCCGAGCCCGATCGGGCGCCGACAGAAAGCATCGGCGAAATGATGGAAGACGTGCGCAGCCGCGTCATGCCGATCCTCGCACAGGCCGAACGCGCGATCACGGCCCTGGCCGACCTCACCGAGCGACTCGCCGATCCAGAGGGCAGCCTGCAGGTCATGCTTGGCGACGTGAGTGCGCTCACCACGCGTATCGAGCAGGGCGAAGGATCGCTTGGCCGGCTGGTAGCGAACGACAAGACGGCTCGTGAATTCGAAGACTTGCTCGCCAACGCGAACAAGACTGTATCGGCTTTGGCACCGATACTCACCGAGATCCAGGCTACCGCAGGCCAGCTTTCGGGCCTGTCTCGGTCGATCAATGCGCAAAGCAAAGACCTGCCGCAGATCAGTGCCAATGTGAATGCCATCCTCGATTCGCTGAACGGCATCATGAAAGACCTGCGAAAGACGACGCCGCAACTGCCGCAAATTACGCGCGATATCAGTACGTCGACAGCCAGCGTACCCGTGCTGATCGGCATGACCCAACAGACGCTCGCCGAACTCGAAGGTCTGCTGCGCCAACTGCGCAACAGCTGGCTGCTGGGTGGCGGGGGTGCCGCAGAACCCGGCAGTGGTCGCTTGCCACCACGGGAGCTCAGGCCATGAATCGGCGCGTGCTGTCATGGCTACCGGCACTACTGCTTGCCGCGTGTGCAAGCCAACCAGAACCGCAAACACCGGCACTCAGCGAACAGCAGTCGCTCGACCGCTCGGCGCGTCTCGCCTTCGATCAAGCGCACTACGCGCAGGCCGCAACCCTGTATGCCGCGGCACTGGAGCAGGCCCTGTCCGAAGATCGTGCGTCAGCGATCATCGATGCGCGCTTCAACCTTGCCTTGTCGAAGGCCTACCTCGGCGACTACCGCTCGGCGCTGGAACAGGTCGATCAGGCCGACGCCGAGCGACTGCGTCGGGGACTTGGTGCAGATGCACAACTGCAGTTGCTGCGCGCCATCATTCACTATCGGGCCGGGTCTCTCGATAACGCGGACCGCGCTTTGTCTCCCCTGCTCGACGACCCGGCACTGGCGCCAACCACCGCCGCAAGGGCGCACTTCCTGGCCGGTCTCATCGCCGCAGACCGTGGTGCGGCCGACGCCCTGCGGGCACACCTCTCGTACCTGCAGACCGATCCATCCAACGAGGTCGACCGCGTCGAACTCGGTGCACGCCTCGCCGCCGTCGAGGGTGACACGGAAGGCGCGTTACGCATGCTCGATCGTGCCATCGAACTGCGCAGCCAGCAGGGGGATTACCGCGGCATGGTGCGCTGCCTTGCAAGTGCAGGGCATATCGCCGAGCAGCAGAAAAGCGTTCATCGTGCGGCGGCCTACTTCCTGCGTGCCGGCCGCAGCGCCGCGCAACGCCAGGAACCGCAGGCGCCGGGTTGGCTGCGCGACGCGATCCGGCTCGGCGAACAAAGCGCGGATGGCGCACTGGTGGTCGAGGCCAAATCGATTCTCGACGGTGTGCCGGGCGCACAACCGTGAGTGTGTGGCACGCGTCGTCAGTCGCGCACGCCGCGAATCATTTCTCCGGCTCCGACCAACGCTGCTGTATCTCGAACACGCGCTCGGTGAGGCCAAGAAATAGTTCGATGAGGCGTGGTTCGAAACGTCGACCAGCGTTGGCTTGCAGGTATTCCAACGCCACCTCGTTCGGCCACGCGTCCTTGTAGGGACGCTCGCTCGTCAGGGCATCGAAAACATCGGCGATGGCCACGATGCGACCGCATTCAGGGATCCCATCTTGCGATAGACCGCGCGGATAGCCCTGGCCGTCCCAGCGCTCGTGGTGCGTGAACGCCACTTCACGCGCCATGCGCAGCATCGATGATGTGTGCTCCCCGATGATCTGTGCACCGATCCAGGGATGCTTGTGCATGATCCGCCAATCATCCTCGTTGAGCGGCGTAGGTTTGAGTAGTACGCGATCAGGAATGCCGATCTTGCCGATATCGTGCATCGGTGATGCATGCAATAGCTCGTCGGCGGCATGCTCCGACCATCCGGCGGCGAGTGCCAGCAGATGTGCGTAGTGGCTCATTCGCAGCACGTGCAGCCCGGTTTCATTGTCGCGATATTCGGCCGCCCGACCCAGGCGCTGCACGATCTGCAACCGCGTGCGTTGCAGTTCCTCGACACGCACCAACGACAGATGCGTTTTTACGCGAGCACGGACGATCGCGGGGCTGATGGGTTTGCCGATGTAATCCACGGCACCGACATCGAACCCTTTCGATTCATCACCCACCTCCGAATTCGCCGATACGAATATCACCGGGATATGTGACGTCTCGTCGTTGGTTTTGATCTGCTGACACGCGGTGTAGCCATCCATTACCGGCATGACCACATCCATCAGTATCAGGTCGGGCAGCTGGGCGCGAGCCAGCTTGACCGCCGTGGCACCGTCTCTGGCGACCAACAGGCGATACTCACCGTCGAGCACCTCACTCAGAATCCGCAGGTTCGCAGGCTCGTCATCGACCAGCAGAATGCTTGGCTTGTCGACCCGCTGCGGCAGCATGTTGATTTCCTTCTCCAGACGGGACACTCGCACACCCGTGCGGCAAATACACTGAAGGTTATCAGGCTTTCTGCGGATTGCACTGCTGCGCCCGAATACAGAACGCGAATCGCGGCCGATTTGTTCATTTTTGACGGTCCGTGCCGCTACACAGGGATTGGCAGAAACCGCTACCGAGGTACAGATCCAGCCCTATGCAAGCAATCCACCGTCGTGATCTGATCAAGGCTTTGTTGTCGACCCTGGGTGCCGGCGCCCTGCTCGGCCCGGGCGCCTTGTTGGCCGCCTCTGAGCGCCCGCTGCGGATTCTGCACGTGATGAGTTTCGACTCGCCATGGCGCTGGACTGATGGCCAACTCGCCGGCTTCAAGAATGGACTTGCGCTGCCCTCTGCAGAAGTCCGCGTCCTGCAGATGGATGTCAAGCACAACGCAGCACCCGAGGCCAAAGCCGCGAAAGCGGCCGAAGCACGCGCCGTCATCGCGGAGTGGCAGCCCGATCTCATCTATACCTCCGACGACGATGCACTCGAGTATGTGACACGCCCACTGGCTGGCGGCACGATTCCCTGCGTCTTCAGTGGTGTCAACAAGACGCCCGCAAGCCATGGCGTACAGGACGCACCAAACGTGACAGGGGTTCTGGAGCACGAGCACTTCGTCGAATCGTTCCGGTTGCTGCAGCAGATGGCCCCCGACGTGAAGCGCCTGGCCGTGATCGGTGATCAAGGCATCCAGTGGCCGCCCGTCATTGCGCGTATTCGCGCATCGATGAGCCGCCTGCCCGGTATCGAACTGGTATCCGTCGACCAGGTGTCGACCTTTGCTGCATTCAAGCAAACCTATACGGATCTGGCCGAAACCGCCGATGCCGTCGTTCAGCTCGGTATTTTTGCCCTCAAAGACGACGATGGAAGCAACGTTCCCTACCAGCAGGTACAACGCTGGATCGTGGAAAACACGACGCTGCCCGACATCAGCTTCTGGATCGACCGTGTGTATCACGGTGTACTCGCTTCGGTAACCGTATCCGAACACGAGCAAGGGCTGGCGGCAGGCAAGTTGGCCAGAAGAATCCTGGTCGACGGTGCTTCGCCTGCAGGCCTGCCCATGCAACCCTCGGTCAAAGGCCATCCAGCCATCAACCTGAGTCGTGCGCAGCAGCTCGGACTGACCGTGAAGTCATCCGTGTTGCTTTCTTCCGAGGTGGTACGGGGTTACCAGTGGGAAAAGGCCTGAACGACAGCATCGCGCAGGGTACAGGCCTGCGGACGCGTATTCTCCTGATTGCATTCGTCATCCTGCTGATCGCCAATGCCGGGGCAATATCGACGTCCAGCTATCTGTTCATCGAGCGCATGCTGCAAGCGCAACAGTCACGCGCCGAAGCCATCGCAAGGGGGCTCGACACCCAACTGCAGCGCCTCGCTGCATTGGGCATCGGCATCAATCAACTGCAGGGCTTCGAAGACCAGTGTCGTGACGTGGTCATCAACAACGAAGGCCTTTCCACTGCGATGGTGATTGCGCCCGACGGCCGCGTGGCATTCCACAATGACCCGGCACAAATGGGCGATGCCCGCGCGAGCAGAGAAATGCTCGACGCCATTACCGCCCAGCGCACACTTCACGCCGATCCACAGGCACAAACATACTACGCTTTGGCACCGATCGCGGGTGACAAATCCTGGAGCGAAGGCGTCATAGCGATCGGATTCCCCTTCAGCCTGATCGATGCGCAGCGTGATCGGCTGATCAGCCGCAGTGTTATCGTTTCTGTCGCAGCGATCGCGCTTGGGATGCTGCTACTGGTTCTCGCTCTGTCGCGGTATGTGATGCGTCCGATCTCGACCATCGTAAAGGCGACCGAAAGCCTTCGTCAGTCCGGCAATGTCGCCAGCGGTGGGCGCCTGCCGGAATCCGATCTGTACGAATTCGGTGTCATGGCACAAGGCATCAACCGTCTACTCGACCGCGTCGATCAACACGAAGCGGCATTGCGTGAAGCGAAGGACTTCGCCATCTCCGCGAACCGGGCGAAAACGACGTTCCTGGCCAACATGAGCCACGAATTGCGCACGCCGATGAATGCGATCATGGGTTTCACCGATCTTGCGCTGCGCAAGACACTGGAGCTGCAGACGCGCAACTACCTCGAAAAGATGCAGGTTGCCGAACATGGCCTTCTGGCAATCATCGATGATGTTCTCGATATCACCCGAATCGAATCAGACAACATGCTGATCAAGCCGGGAGCACTAGAACTCAGCAAAGTGATCCAAAGCCAGATCGCATTGATTGAACGTGCAGCTGATGACAAGCGCCTTCGCGTCACCAGTGATATCTCACCGGCACTCGTCGGTCGCGTCCTGATCGGCGACGCGCAGCGGCTCGCGCAGGTACTGCTGAATCTCCTGAGCAATGCCATCAAGTTCACGGAACGGGGTTCGGTCGCCGTACGCGCCAGCATCGAGCACGACGACACCGCTTCGCACAACGTGATCGTGCGCATCGAAGTGCAGGATACCGGGATTGGCATCGCGTCCGAAGATCAGAAGCGTCTGTTCCAAGCGTTTGAGCAAGTCGACAATTCGTCGACGCGCGCGTACGGTGGTACCGGTCTTGGCTTGGCGTTGTCCAAACGCATTGTCGAACTCATGGGCGGCGAAGTCGGGCTCGCCAGCACAGTCGGGAAAGGCAGCACATTCTGGTTCACGGTGAGGCTCGTCGACGGCAAGTCATCACGCGTCGGGGAGCCCATGCCGCAGCAGATCATCGCTGCCGACGACAAATACCGAAGCAGGTCTGCCTCCCTGCACCGCGTGTTGCTGGTCGAGGACGACCGCGTCAACCAGGATGTGATCAGCGAAATGCTCACCGACGCGGGCCTCGAGGTGGAAGTCGCCCACCACGGCGGCGAGGCGCTGGAGCTCATCGATCCGACTGTCCATGCGTTGGTCATCATGGACATACAGATGCCTCACATGGACGGGCTCGAGGCGACGCGCGCCATGCGAAACCGTACCGACCTCGCTGCGCTTCCCATTATTGCCATGACGGCGAATGCGTTTGCCGAAAACCGTGACCAGTGCCTGCAGGCTGGCATGAACGACTTTCTGACCAAACCGGTCGACCCCACAACCTTCTACCGCACATTGCAACGCTGGCTCCCACGCTAGACCGCAACGACACGCCTTGCGTAGCGTACGCCCGCGTGCGGCGCGACGTCGATCATCACCGCGTCTGCCGGGTCGTCATGTGGCGATCGACGAAATCAAACGCCAGTGTGGGAATGGTATGGCCCGGACGGCACCGTCCACTCTCGGCTGTCGGTCACAACGAAAAGGCTCCCGCCGTGCACGCAGGCGCAGTACACGGCGCCGAATTGTTGCATGCGCCCAGCCCTTCCGTGGTACCCGATTGCGAGCAACCCTAACGCACTGCGCTGCAGCCCCAACGACGGCTGGGATGCGATATCCAGGGCTTGTTTGACATGCGACGCAACCGCCGGCGGTGGTTGCTGCTACGCTGATGACATGAATGACAAGCCCGCCATCAACTTGCAACTGCGCCGCGTGGCGATCGACACATACAAGGAAAACGTCGCCTACCTGCATCGTGACTGTACGGTCTACCGTAGCGAAGGTTTCCAGGCATTGTCGAAGGTGGAGATCCGGCCTCAGGGCGATGGCGTGTCGGTACTCGCGACGCTGAACGTCGTCGATGACCCGATGATTGCGGCGCCGGGTCAGGTCGGGTTGAGCCTGCAGGCTTTCGAGCAACTCGGTCTGCCGGAGGGCACACCGGCGACAGTCGCACATGCCAAACCTCCGGGTTCGCTGCACGCCGTGCATCGCAAGATCGCAGGTGAACGGCTGGGTTATGACGACTATCTCGCGATCACACGCGACATCGTCGACAACCGCTATGCCAAGATCGAAATGGCCGCGTTCCTCGTTGCCTGCAGTGAGACGGGAATGGAACGCGACGAGGTCTTGTACCTGACGCGCGCGATGGCAGACAGTGGCGAACGACTCAACTGGCGCGAGCCGCTGGTCGCCGACAAGCACTGCATCGGCGGCATACCCGGCAACCGGACCAGTATGCTGGTCGTACCCATCGTCTCTGCCCACGGTATGGTCATTCCAAAGACCTCAAGTCGCGCCATCACGTCGCCGGCCGGCACCGCGGACACCATGGAAGTGCTGGCGGCCGTCGAACTTCCCCTCAAACGCCTCGACGAGATCATTCGAACCGAACGCGGGTGTCTCGCCTGGGGTGGCACCGCGCGTCTCGCCCCTGTCGATGACATCCTGATTTCCGTCGAGCGCCCGCTGTCGATCGACTCACCGGGCCAGCTCGT
>JAGRHA010000489.1 GCA_020445205.1 Gammaproteobacteria bacterium | reverse complement strand
GCGCCTGCAGCAAGAGATCGGCTATGTGATCCGCATGGAGCCGGGTGTGCAGACCTGCGAAGAAACCCTGGATCTCGCCAAGGGCTCGTGCCGCGACAGTGCCTGGCTGCTGGTGCAGATCATGCGCCATCTCGGCCTGGCCGCGCGTTTCGTGTCGGGTTATCTGGTGCAGCTGACGTCCGACCAGGAATCGCTCGACGGGCCCTCGGGACCGACTGCCGACTTCACCGACCTGCACGCCTGGGCAGAGGTGTTCATTCCCGGTGCTGGCTGGATCGGACTCGACCCCACGTCCGGTCTGTTCGCCGGCGAGGGCCACATTCCGCTGGCCTGCACGCCCGACTACGTGAGTGCGGCTGCGGTCACGGGCGCGGTCGAGAAATGCGAGGTCGAGTTCAAGTTCCTCAACGAGGTCAAGCGCATCCACAAGGATCCACGCGTGACGCTGCCGTACGACGAGGCGCAGTGGGCGGCTGTGATGGCGCTGGGCCAGCAGGTTGACGCCGAGCTGAGTGGCAACGATGTGCGTCTGACCATGGGCGGCGAGCCGACCTTTGTCTCGATCGACGACATGGATGGTGCCGAGTGGAACACCGCCGCGCTGGGGCCGCACAAGCGCGAGCGCGCAGAGGTATTGTTGCGACGCCTGTGGCAGCGTTTTTCGCCCGGCGGGGTGCTGCATCATGGTCAGGGCAAGTGGTACCCGGGCGAACCACTGCCGCGCTGGGCGCTGTCGTGTCTGTGGCGCGAGGACGGTGAACCGGTGTGGCAGCGCCAGGATCTGCTTGCCGACCCGACAGCGCAGGGCACCACCGATGTCGAGGTCGCATCGGCATTCGCACGCCGCCTCGCCACCCGCCTGGGGGTGAAGTCGAACAACGTCGAGGCCGGTTACGAAGACGTGCTGTACTACCTCTGGAAAGAGGGCACCCTGCCGGAGAACGTCAACGTGCTCGACAGCAAGCTCGACGACAAGCTCGAGCGCGCACGCTTGCGGCGGCTGTTCGAACGCGGTCTCGACAAGGTGGTCGGCTACGCCCTGCCGCTGGGGTGGGACAATGATGGCGAGCGCTGGACCAGCTCGCCATGGACCTTCCGCCGCGGCCACATGTTCCTGCTGCCGGGCGATTCGCCCATGGGCCTGCGTCTGCCACTCGACGCGCTGGTGTGGGAAAAGCCGGAACTGCGCCAGCCGTTGCTCGAGACCGACCCGTTTGCGCCGCGCAGCGTGCTGCCGGGAGCCGGTCGCGCCGTCGGTGCGGGCAGCGTGTCGCAACGCTATACCACGATGCGCCACGATGTGCCGACACACAGTCTGGGTGCCCACGGCCTGTCCGAACAAGGCATGGCCGATGCGGAACACGAGGGGCCCTGGTTCGTGCGCACGGCGATGGCGTTCGAACCGCGCAACGGCAATCTGCACGTGTTCCTGCCACCGCTGGGCGATGTCGCCCACTGGCTCGATCTGGTCGCGGAACTCGAGGCGACGGCAACCGAACTCGCGCAGCCGATCGTTATCGAAGGCTACCCGGCGCCGCACGACCCGCGTCTGAAACGCTTTTCGGTCACCCCCGACCCCGGTGTCATCGAAGTCAACGTGCATCCGGCGCACAGCTGGCAGGAGATGGTCGATAACACCGAAGTGCTGTACGAGGAGGCGCGCCTGGCGCGGCTCGGCACCGAGAAGTTCATGCTCGATGGCCGCCATACCGGTACCGGTGGCGGCAACCACGTCACGCTGGGTGGTCGCAGTCCGGCCGACAGCCCGATCCTGCGCAATCCGCAGGTGCTCGGCAGCCTGGTGCGTTACTGGCAGAACCATCCCGCATTGTCGTACCTATTCTCGGGCATGTTCATCGGTCCGACGTCGCAGGCGCCGCGCGTCGACGAGGCGCGTGATGATTCGCTGTACGAGCTGGGTATCGCCATGCAGCAATTGCCCAAGGGCGAGGTGCCGGCGCCGTGGCTCGTCGATCGCGTGATGCGCAACCTGCTAGCCGACATGACCGGCAATACGCACCGTGCGGAATTCTGCATAGACAAACTGTATTCACCGGATTCATCAACCGGACGCCTCGGCCTGGTCGAATTCCGTGGCTTCGAGATGCCGCCGCACTCGCGTATGGCGATGGTGCAGGGTTTGCTGTTGCGCTCGCTGGTGTCGCGGTTCTGGCAACAGTCGTACCGGCAGGAACTCGTTCCCTGGGGCACCGAGCTGCATGATCGCTTCATGCTGCCGCACTATGTTGAGCGTGATCTCGGCGACGTGGTGAGCGACCTGCAACGATGGGGGTATCCGTTCGAGCAGGCGTGGTTCGATCCGTTCGTCGAATTCCGCTTCCCGCGCTACGGCACGATCAACGTCGACGACATCGAGATGGAGCTGCGTTTCGCGATCGAGCCGTGGCATGTTCTCGGTGAGGAAGTGACCGCGCAGGGTACTGCGCGCTTCGTCGATTCGTCGGTCGAACGTCTGCAGATCAGGGTGCGCGGCATGACGGACACGCGCCATGTTGTGACATGCAATGGCCGTCCCGTGCCATTACGGTGCACGGGCGAACGTGGAGAGTTCGTCGCTGGCGTGCGTTACAAGGCGTGGAATCCGCCATCGGGACTGCACCCGACGATCCCGATCCACGCGCCGTTGGTGTTCGACATCGTCGACAAATGGTCCGAACGCTCGCTAGGTGGATGTACCTATTACGTTTCGCATCCCGGTGGGCGAAACTATGAAACACTCCCCGTCAATGCGTACGAAGCGGAGTCGCGGCGGTTGGCACGGTTCTGGCCTGTCGGATATAGCACCGGTTTGGTGCGTGTGCCCGACGAGGCGCCGTCATGCGACCATCCCTTCACGCTGGATCTGCGACACTCGCAAGCAAACAAACACAAATAGCGCTGCCCAGCAGCCAAGAAAACGCCATGCCTATTCAACTGAAGGACTACAACCCAGGGCCGTTTTTCGACGAGATGATGGTGCGTACCAATCGCGCACGGCCGCTGGCCAAAGAGCTCATTGGGTTGTTCCGCAAGATGGACGATGGCGAACTCGCCGCGCGTCAGGATGCCGCCGATCTCGCGATCAAGGAGATGGGCATCACGTTCACCGTCTACAGCGAGAACGAGGGCATGATCGACCGCAGCTGGCCGTTCGACATCGTGCCGCGCTTGATCGCCAAGAGTGAATGGGACCGCATCGAGGCGGGCCTGCAGCAGCGCGTGAAGGCGCTCAACCTGTTCATCGACGACCTCTACCACGACCAGAAGATCATCAAGGACGGCGTATTTCCGGCCGAGGTGCTCGCTGATTCGAAGAATTTCCGCCCGCAGTGCGTCGGCGTCAACCCGCCGCTGGGTATCTGGGCGCACATCTGTGGCTCCGATCTCGTGCGCGACACCGACGGCACCATGTATGTACTCGAGGACAATCTGCGCGTGCCGTCGGGTGTGTCGTACATGCTCGAGAACCGACTCGTGACCAAGCGCGTGTTCCCCGAGCTGTTCGACACCTACGCGCCGTTACCGGTCGACGACTACCCGACGCAGCTCTACGAGATGCTGGCCGCGCTGTCGCCGCGCAGTGTCAAACGGCCCAACGTCGCCGTACTGACACCGGGCATCTACAATTCGGCGTACTTCGAGCATGCCTATTTGGCGATGGAAATGGGTGCCGAGCTCGTCGAGGGGCGCGACCTGTATGTCGATGACGACGATGTCGTCTACATGCGGACCGTGTCAGGGCCCAAGCGCGTGGATGTGATCTACCGCCGCATCGACGACGAATTCATGGATCCCGAGGCCTTCCGGCCGGATTCCGCGCTCGGCGTGCCGGGACTCATGCGGGCGTGGAAGGCGCGCAAGGTCGGTCTCGCCAATGCGCCGGGTGCCGGTGTGGCCGATGACAAGGTCGTCTACGCCTTCGTCCCCGAGATCATCAAGTACTATCTCGACGAAGAGCCAGGTATACCCAACGTACCGACCTACCGCTGCATGTATCCCGACGAGCGCAAGTACGTGCTCGAGCATCTCGAGGACCTGGTCATCAAGCCGGCCAACGAATCGGGAGGCTACGGCATGTTGATCGGCCCACGCTCGACGCAGAAGGAACGCAAGACCTTCGCGGCCCTGATCAAGAAGAATCCGCGCAACTACATCGCGCAGCCGACGCTCGGCATCTCGACCGTACCGACGGTCGTCGGCAGCACATTGGAGCCGCGCCACGTCGATCTGCGCCCGTTCATCCTGAGCGGCCGCCACATCTTTGTGACCACGGGGGGGCTGACGCGGGTGGCGTTGCGCAAGGGCTCGCTGGTGGTGAATTCGTCGCAGGGCGGCGGATCGAAAGATACCTGGATCGTGCAGACGGACTGAACGGAGAATTTCCATGCTGTCGCGTGTTGCAGAGAACATTTACTGGCTGGCGCGTTATGTCGAGCGTGCGGAAAACACGGCACGCCTGGTACGCGTCAACTCGCATCTCGTACTCGATACGCCGAGCGGTATCGCGCCCGGGTGGGAACCCCTGGTCGAGATCACCGGTTTGTCGGCAGCGTTCCATGCCGTTGATCGGGAGACCAATGAGCGCAACGTCGTCCGTTTTTTGATCGGCGATGCCAACAATTCCGGATCGATCCTGTCGTCGCTGATCGCGGCACGCGAAAATTGCCGCACCGTGCGGGACGTGTTGCCGCGCTCGTCGTGGGAGAAGCTCAACGAGCTGTACCTGTTCGCCAAGGAAAACGTGCAGTCGGGTCTGACCAAGAGCGGACGTGACCGTTTCCTCGATGAGATCATTTCGGGCTCGCAACGGATCAACGGCCTGCTGGGCTCGGTGATGTATCGCGACGAGGCCTGGGACTTCGCCCGTATCGGGCGCAACCTCGAACGCGCCGACATGACGACACGCATCATCGACGTGCGTTCCACCGATCTGTTTCCCGACGACCTGCTCGAGTCGCGCTCGCTCGACACCCTGCAGTGGATCAGCGTGTTGCGCTCGATGTCGGGATATCAGACCTACCGGCGCAACGTTGCCATCCGTGTGAGTCGTGGTGATGTGCTCGAATTCCTGTTCCACAATCCGCTCTTCCCACGCTCATTCCTGCACTGCATCCAGGCCGTTGGTGAGAGCATTGCGCACATCGACGAGAAGAGTCCTGCAGAGCGCAAGATCACGGCGTTGAAACGGCTGTTGAAACAGGTCGACGTCGCCGACATGAGCCAAGCGTCGTTGCATGAATTCATCGACGAATTGCAGCTCGGCATCATGGCGCTGCACGAAGTCCTCGCGTCGACCTACTTCCCACCAGCGCCCGAGCTCGAGGAATCTGCCTGAAACGCGCTGCTACCTGAAGCGCGCGCAACGAAGGCTCTGCTACCGACGCGGCGGCAGCCGTGACTGCCGCCGGTGACGCGCGGGGTACAGCCCTGGTCGCCAAGACCATCAGCAAGACACGAAGCCCCGGGAGTCGAAAGGCCGCCCAGGGCTGCGCCGTGAACGGACCTGCGCCGCGCGCCTGACCCTCCCTTGCAGTGATCGCCATAGCGGACCGAGGTTGGCTGTCCGGGCGATTCGGTCGACGGCTTTCGCTGCCACGGATTTCGCCGCGCCGCGCCCGCTGCGGGCTCTATATGACGTCCGACAGTGGCTTCGGCACGCCGGTCCGGTACCGGCGGCGATCAACGGGCCGGCGCGCACGCGGTATTGCCATCGCTTGTTGCTTGGTCTGTCGCTGTCCGTCGCGACGGCAACGGTGCGCAACCGTCTGCTACTGATATAGCGAAATCGCACCGTACCGGCTGCGCAAGTGCTCTGATCGCGCTTCGGCACGCGTCAGCGTTGAGCCGCCCCGGTTGTTGCGTACAACGAGCGCCCCTGACCAGCGTAAACCCCATCGCAACGGCGTATCTGCAGCGCACGAATGTGTCGGATCAACCTGGAGCCTGGCTCGACAACGGTCGCTCGTGCGCTACGCGTGAAGCACGGTGCCGTGTGCGATGGGGACCACGAAGGTCTGCGATGGCTACGTGCACGCCTGCTCACCCCGCTGTCGCCGTACGCAAACTGTCGCGTCTCTGCGACCCACGTCCGACCTCCCCTGTTGCGGCAGCAGCGCTGCGTAAAGGCAATGACACCGAGGCGTCGGGGTGTGTGGCCCTGTCCTCCGTGCGCAATGGATCCGTGCCCCGCGCGGTCCTGAATGGGTGGGTCGCTCACACGCCTGCGTCGCAGTCCACGGCTGACGCAGGCAGCGGGCGGTACCGCCATTGGAAAACGAGAGGAGTAAGCCTTATGGGTATGAAGAAATCGCTATTGGCAGCGTGCGTGCTGAGTGGC
>JAGRHA010000488.1 GCA_020445205.1 Gammaproteobacteria bacterium | reverse complement strand
AAGCGGCCGCACCAATCGGTGCGCAACCCCGCGTCGGTATAGAAATACTCGGCCCGGGCGATCTCGAGCGGCTACGCCCCGGCTTGGCCGACTCGGTCCATCTGCCACTGCTACAGACGAAACGCGCACGACCGACGCAGCGAACCGAGGAAACACGCGGCATGGTCATTCGCGCACAACAACCTGTCGTCGGCGCCGACAGCAACGTGATCGCCGTGCTCGATGGCGGTGTGCTGCTCAACAACAACTTCGGCTTCGTCGACGAGATCCGTGACCTGGTCTACGGCCCGGGGAGCCTTCCTGCGGGCAGCATTGGTACCGTTACGGTGTTTCTCGACGACGTCCGCATCTCGACCAACGTGCCGCGCATTGCCGGCAAGCGCGCGCTCGGCACGCGCGTATCGGAGGAAGTGAGTCGCGCGGTACTCGATCAGGGCAAGAAGTGGATCAACCGTGCGTTCGTCGTGAACGACTGGTACATCTCCGCCTACGAACCGATCGTGGGCATCGACGGCCAACGTGTCGGCATCCTTTATGCCGGCTATCTCGAGGCGCCGTATCGTGTGGCGTTGTGGAAGACCCTCGGCATCATGCTGATCCTGGTCATCGGACTCATTGCGCTGTATGCAGTGCTCGCCGTGCGCGGCGCCAAGTCGATCTTCCGGCCGATCGAACGCATGTCCCGCGTGGTGCGCGACACGCGTCTCGGCAAATCGCTGCGCGTCGGCGCTGTCGAGAGCAACGATGAACTCGCCGAACTCGCTCACGAATTCGATGCCATGCTCGATCGCATCGAACAGCACGCCAGCGAGATACAACTTTGGGCGGAACAACTCGAAGACAAGGTGAATGAGCGCACCGCCGAGCTGCAGCAACGCAACACGGAATTGCAGCGCACCATCACCCTGTTGCGCGACACACGCCGGCAACTGGTGATGGCGGAAAAGCTAGCGGCGCTTGGTGAGTTGACAGCAGGCGTGGCGCACGAGATCAACAATCCGACGCAAGTCATGCTCGGCAATCTGGATGTACTGGTCGCCGAACTCGGTGACCGCCTGGACCCGGTGCGCAGCGAGGTCGATCTGGTCATCGAGCAGATCTACCGCATACAGGGGATCATCGAAAAGCTGCTCAAGTATGCACATCCCGGGGAGTACGCGGGCTACCTGTGCGAGATCGATGTCAACCAGGTGGTACGCGACACCACGGCCTTGATCTCACCATTGCGCAAACAGAAGATGTTCGAGCTCACGCTCGACCTGACCGCTACCAAAACCGTGACCATCAACGAACAGGAACTGCAACAGGTACTCGTCAACCTGATCAGCAATGCCGCGCACGCCGTCTCCGATCGTCACGGTCAGATCAAAATCAGCAGCGGCGACTGGGAACAGAAAGGTGTCTGCATCACGGTTTCGGACAACGGCAGCGGCATGGACGAAAAACAGTGCAGCCAGGTGTTCAATCCCTTCTACAGCACAAAATCACAGGGCCAAGGCACGGGCCTGGGCCTTTCCGTGAGTTACGGCCTGATCCGACGTTACGGCGGCAATATCACGGTCAGTTCGCAGCCGGGCGTGGGTTCCCGTTTCACGGTCTGGCTGCTGCAACAGCCACAGCTGACCGAGGACGATCAAACACTCGCCGAACACCTGAAAGCAACGAGCGAGCCCGCCGGCGACACCGATCCTTCGACCGAACAGCGCGTGGCTCACCGAGGCGGACGCTAAAACCGGAGGCACGACACACATGACACCGACGCAACGGCAGCGCTACGCCCGACAGATCCGGCTGGACAGCGTGGGCGAGCAGGGTCAGCAGCGACTGCTCGATGCCAATGTGCTTGTCATCGGGCTCGGTGGACTCGGATCGCCTGCGGCAATGTATCTCGCGGCGAGCGGCATCGGTCGGCTGGTGATCAGCGACTTTGATCGCGTGGAGTCGTCAAACCTGCAGCGCCAGATCGCCCACCGGGAGCAAGACATCGGTGAGCCCAAGGCGGCTTCTGCGAAGCGTACGCTGCAGGCGTTGAACCCCGAATGTGCTGTCGAGGCCATCGATTGGGAGCTCGACGACGACGAGCTCGATGCGCGTGTCGCTGCCGCCGACGTCGTGCTCGACTGCACCGACAACTTCGCCTCTCGTTTCCAGATCAACCGTATCGCGGTTGCCCACGATACGGCGCTCGTGACCGCCGCCGCCATTCGCCGCGAGGGACAGATTCTCACCTGCCTCCCCGGTGGACGGCCCTGTTATCAGTGCGTCTACCCCAAGCAGCTCGAACACCAGGAGACCTGTGCGATGGAAGGTGTTCTGGCACCCGTCGTCGGCGTCATGGGAAGCCTGCAGGCACTGCAGGCCATCCAGGTGTTGCTGGGTGATACGGACGCGTTGCGCGGCACCATGCTGCTGTTCGACGCCGCGACGATGCATTGGCAGCGCATCCAGGTGGGTGGGCGTGCGGATTGTCCGGTGTGTGGTAGCAGCTGACGCGCCGTCCCGGCGGGTGGTGCCTCGGGCGTCGCGGCGCACCGCCTTGGCCGCTCGTACTCAGTGCGATGCGCTGACCTTGAAGCGACCGACCATCGAATGCAGGTCGCCACCCAGCCGGGCGAGCTCGGCGCTCGAATCGGCCGTCTGGTCCGCACCCGCAGAGATCGCCTGGGCGACATCATGGATCACATGCACGTTGCGACCGATCTCGTCGGTCGCTGCGGATTGCTGTTCTGTTGCGCTCGCGATCTGCGCGCTCATCGACAGCAAATCGCCAACCGCCTTCTCAATCTCGGCGAACGCCGACTGCGTCGATTCGGTCAGTGAAACCGTCTCGAGCAGTTCCGCATTGTTCGCTTCGAGCGCCCGCGTCGACTGCCCACTGCGCGATTGCAGCGATTCAATGATCTGACGGATCTCTTCGGTCGACTGCTGCGTACGTTGCGCCAGAACACGGACTTCATCGGCCACCACGGCGAAGCCACGCCCCTGTTCTCCCGCGCGCGCGGCTTCGATGGCGGCGTTGAGTGCCAAAAGGTTCGTCTGTTCCGCAATCGAGCGAATCACCTCGAGCACGGTGCCGACACGCTCACTGTCGCTGCGCAATGCGTCGATCAGCGTCTGCGAGTCGCGCATACGTGCCGAAAGTGCATGTATCGAATCAACATTGCGTTTGACGACCGACTTGCCGGTATCGACCTGGCTGCCCGCCTGCCGTGCGGCTTCGGCCGTCGACGATGCACTGCGCGCGACCTCGCGCACCGTGCTCGTCATTTCCTCGACCGCGGTGGCGATGTGTTCGATTTCCCTGTGCTGCTTGGCCATACCCTCACGGGTCTCGCCGGTGATCGCCGACAGTTCCTCTGACGAGGCGGCCAGGCTCTCTGTCGTCACTGCCGTCTTTCCGACCAGTGCGTCGATCGTGGTGACGAAGCGATTGAAGCCATCGGCCAGCTCTCCGAGTTCGTCTTTACGTGACGCGTCGAGGCGTACCGTGAGATCCCCCTCGCCGGACGAGATATCCTTCATCGACGCCACGATCCGTCGCAATGGCACGGACAGCCCGTTGGCAAAAACGAAACCCAGCAGACCGGCAACGAATGCCGAAAGCACCGTGACCGTGATCACTTGCGTTACCAGGGTATCGTGAAGCTCCTCGGCAGGCGCGTAAGCTTCTGCGGCGTCGATCTCGGCGAGAATGGCCCAGTTGAGGCCGTCGAGCGCAAGCGGCTTGTACGAAGAGAGCACGTTCTCGCCGCGGTAATCCGCGAAGTTGTCGAAACCACTTTCGCCGCGCAATGCCGCCTTGGCACCCGGTGAGTCGACCGACTGGATACCGATCACCGTGCCTTTGTTGGTCACATCCTCGATGACCTGCGACGGCGCGCCGGTCTTTTTCAGCAGATCGACGAAGCCCTGCTTGTCTT
>JAGRHA010000487.1 GCA_020445205.1 Gammaproteobacteria bacterium | reverse complement strand
GGCTGCGGTCGTTGCTGCCGCAGTACCGGCGAAAGCGGATGCCGTTGGTGTCGATCAATGCACAGACGACGTTATTCACAAGCCTTGCATGGCGTCGGTATCTTCACGTGCGCTGCGGACACCGGTAACAGCATCCGGACATGCGTTGCGGCCGCCAGGCGCGGCGCGATTCAGCGGGCTCGTCGCCGTGCGTCGCCGCTGGCTGCGTACTCCCCGGTAGGCACTTTCCACATAACGAACGTCCCTGACACGAATCGAGGCGAGCTTTCGCGTTAAGGTGTGATGCGCGTCGAGCGCACGCGCGATCGCGATGCTCTACCTGGATTGCCGCCGGCGCGCGGCAAACGGTGGTGGTGTCTGGGTGCCGCAAGCAATCGATCAGGTGGTGTCGCCCGCGATCGACAGTGACGAAGTTGTACCGGGGTCGTAAGGGGAGAAAGATGAAGTTCGAGGAACTGCTGCAGTTGTCTTTTCTGGGTAACGCCGTTACCACATGGGTCTATGCGGCGGCGGCGTTTGTGCTGACTGCGGTAGGTGTGCGCGTGTTCTTGCGCGTTATCGCCAAGCGCCTTGCGCGTCTGGCTGAGCACACGGAAACACGCTTCGACGATGCCGCTGTCGAATTGCTGCGGCAGACGCGCTGGTGGGTACTGGCCGTGTTCGGTTTGTATGCGGCGGCACGTTTCCTCGAGTTGCCGGAACGCCCGGAGCACTGGATTCGCATCGCGGCCATTGCCGCACTGCTGATACAGGCAGGTTTCTGGGCAAGCGGACTCGTCGTGTCGGCAGTCGAATACTCGCGCCGGCAACGCATGGCGAACACACCCGCGGCGGCGACGGGTTTGTATGCCATCGGCATCGTCGGTCGTATCGTCGTCTGGTCGGTGATCCTGCTGCTGATCCTCGACAACCTGGGCATCGACATCACGGCGCTCGTCGCCAGCCTCGGTGTCGGCGGTGTGGCGGTGGCCCTCGCCGTACAGAATATCCTCGGCGATCTGTTTGCCTCGTTTTCGATCATCTTCGACAAGCCTTTCGTGGTCGGTGATTTCCTCATCATCGGCGAGCACATGGGTTCGGTCGAACATGTTGGCCTCAAGACGACCCGACTGCGTTCGCTGACCGGCGAACAGCTCGTGTTCTCCAACTCCGATCTGTTGTCGAGCCGCATCCGAAACTTCGGCCGCATGAAGGAGCGCCGCGTTGCGTTCGAGATCGGAGTCACCTACGAGACGTCGCGCGACAAGCTCAAAAAGATTCCGCAGATGCTGCGCAGTGCAATCGAGGCACAGTCGAAGACACGTTTCGACCGGGCGCATTTCAAGGCGTTCGGCGATTTCTCGCTGTTGTTCGAAACGGTGTATTTCGTCGCTGTCCCCGACTACAACATTTACATGGATATTCAGCAGGACGTGAACCTCGCGATCCACGAGCAGTTCGAGAATGCCGGTGTCGAGTTCGCGTTTCCCTCGCAGACCCTCTACCTGCGCCAGCAACACGCGGACGCTTAGCCTCGCACCGTCGCCGCCGACCGTTGGCGACGGTCGGTGTCAGGTATGGTCGCTACCGCCGGGCGAATGGTTCACTACAAGGAATCGGACAATGAAGTTGTTGAAGGGAACGCTCGTTATTCTGGCTGTGTTGGCGGTCGGTGGCTGCCAATCAAACCCGCCGAAAATGGATCCGGCCATCCGCGCCAGCATCACGAAGGTCGCCATCGTCGCTTCCGGTCAGCTGCCCGATGAAATGTTCTATTTGGGTTCCGAGCATGCGTTTAGTGCGGCACTTGGTGGTGTCGTCGGGGCGCTGGTTGCGCAAGGTGCGAGCACGACGGGTGAGAAGATCGATCTGCAACTGAAGAAGCATGTCGATATGCCCAGCATCTATCGGGCAGAATTCATCGAGGCATTCACGAGGAACAATCCACACGGCATGGAAGTGGTGGAGCCGAATGATGCGGATGCGGTGATCGTTCTGGTTATCACGCGCTATGGCTTTGGTAAGGCCAATGCATTCGCCAGCACGCTCAGACCTCTCGTCATCGGGGGCATGAAGTTGCAAACGCGATCCGGGGAAAGCGTCTGGCAGGATGGCGCCTCTGTGACCCCGCTCGACGCCGATATCTATGGCACGGATATCGAAAGCTACTTCAGTGACCCATCGAATTTCCACAAGGCCTTGTCCAGTGCCTTCAAGTCCATCGCGGAACAGCTGGTCGGCCACATGAACAGGACATAGCGAGCCGCTGCCACACAGCCCGACTACGCCATTGGCACCGCGACACAATAGCCATCCTGCAGTTGGGTCAGCGAAACAACGGCGACAATCCGCTCATGTCTGCGCCGCCGTGCAACGGTGTGTCACGAACCGACAGATGATGGCGTGCCGCCGCCTCATGAACGCAACCGCGCTGGGGTGACACCGAAGTGCCCTTGCACGGGCTGTCGTCGGCACTGTTTCGCCTCGGAAAGTGATCTGAATCACGGATCGGTTACACGGCCTGCCGATGATGCAACGGCCGCCGGGCACGAGTGTCCAACTTGCTGGTTGAACACACTGATGTGCCTTTTGACACGGCGATCCTCGCGGAGACTGATCATGAACAAGTTGATGAAACTGGTGACGGCAATGCTGTTGCTGCCGGCAGTGGCGTTGGCGGCGGAACCCGAGCAGAAACCACAGGCGCAAACCTATTCGAAGCACGAGATCGCGCAGGAAGTGGAACGCTTCTTCGGCAAAGGCGCCGAGGGTTTGGCAGAAGTGCTGGAGAAGGCATTCAACGACCACGGTGAACCGAACGCCTACATTGCCGGCAACGAGGTGTCGGCGGCACTCGGTGTCGGTGTGCGCTACGGCAAAGGTACATTGCAAACACGCGCCGGGCATAGCCAGCCAGTGTACTGGCAAGGTCCTTCGGTTGGCTTCGACGCCGGGGCGAATGCGTCCAAGGTGTTTGTGCTGATCTATGAGCTGCCGGCGGCATCGGCGATCTTTCAGCGTTACCCTGGCGTCGAAGGCAGCTTGTTCTTCGTTGGTGGCGTGGGTATGAACTACCTGCGATCCGACGATACTGTGATTGCGCCTATCCGTCTCGGAGCCGGCTGGCGCCAGGGGGTGAACGTCGGCTACATGGACTTTACGCGCAAGGCCAGTGTAAACCCGTTCTGACGTCGACACGTCGTGCGTGGGTGGGCGCTTTCGGCGCACACGGATAGCCTGTGTCGACCGATGTCTCACTGCGCGCTGGCGGCAGTGGTCACGTGCAGTGAGCGCCGCTGTCGCACGGTCGATGGACGCGCCGCGCGGGCGTGAAACAGCAACGGCGCCGACCCAATGCCTTGGGCATTGGGGGCGCCCGGTGGTGAGGAGCAACTGTGCACCTTTCGTGCGGGGTTCGTCCGCTGCCAGGCGCCGAGATCCCGCGGCGGATCCTAACTGACCATGCGTTGACCGCTTGGTCCATGCGCCAGACACCACTGTCTCTGCGCTGCGAACCCTGTACGGCGTATATGCGCCCGGCAGACTGCGCAATTGCGC
>JAGRHA010000486.1 GCA_020445205.1 Gammaproteobacteria bacterium | reverse complement strand
GACGGCCACAGGTGCCGCACGAAACCGCTCTACCACGGCAGCTCATTCCGCGGGCAGATGCGGCGAATAGTCAACGAAGCGGTGCTCGAGGTAGACGGGCAATGACGTTATGCGCCAGCGTGCGAGCTGCAGTGTCCAGTAGCGTCGTGTTCCCCCCGTTGCATGTTGTGGATCGTCCCTGTCCCACTCGATCGTCGGCTTGCCGATCAGCTGCAACAGGCGGCCGCCGGCGAAGTCCGGCACGAGCAGACCGACATGCGGATAGGCGTGGAAGTTGCCTAGCGTGTTGAACAGGTTGTTGCCGACGTAATCGGGTATGCGCAGGCTTTGGTCACCGATGATCTGCACGAATTCCGGCTTGCCGCCACGGTGCGAAACGTCGGCACCCTGGTCCGGGTGTGCGGAAGCGACGAACAGGGTATCCGCGGTCGTCAGCATCTGCGCCACCGCGTCGGAAATGCGGCTGCCTTCGTGCACTGCCGTGGCCGCGCGGCTCACCCAGCGCGTCGAATGGCTGCGACGTTGGATGTATTTGGGACAGTTCGGGTAACAGGCCTGCACCGTGACGAGCATGCGCTTGTCCGCTTGCTGCACGGCCACGCCGTTGATGCGCAGGCGGCGGCGGGTTTCGAGATCGATCACCAGCAGGCCGATGCGACCCGTGGCTACGACGTTGCGCCAGAGTGGATCGTCCATGTCGTTGCACACCGGGTCAACGGTGATCGCGAGCGTGTGTGAATCGACGGCGCGGACGAAGCCCGCCGGGCCCTGCAACAGCGAAGCCCATACGTTGCCGTGATCGTCGACGCTGGCGCAGAGCAGCAGCCGCTGCTGCTCGACGAAGGCCTGCGCTGCCTCGAACAGCTGATCCCGGATCATCTGGCCGGTGTGCCAGGCGCTGTCTTGCACGCCCGCGCGCGACTGCACCGCGAGCTCGCCGGCGTGAAATGGATGGAGCGTGTCGTTCATGGCCCTGTTTCCTCTTCAATGACGGCTCGGGGCCGTCACCCAAACCTGTCCGACCGGGGGCCGACAAAAACCTGTACCGGCGTCGACGCGTGTCCGGACGTGGAGCAGCGGTACTGCGCTTTGATGAGCCACGCCGGACCCGGTGTATCTGGTCTCGGGCTCGCGGTGGCCGTGCAGCCTGCACTGGCCGCACGGCCGGTCCTCGTACCGGGCATCGAACACCTCGTCCTGCCAGGTGCGCTCACCGTGTTCGGCTTGCCCATCTCGCGTACACAGTTGTCGGGCTGCCGCCGCACACACACGCCCCAAAACGCGAGGCTGGGTACCGTGGCGAGCGCGTGCGCCACGCGGCCGCGCACATCGTCGGCCCACGCGTTGACGGGCTGCGGCATGTCGGTGGCAGATGTCATACCGCTTACCCCTCTGTCGCGTGTCGTCGACGATACGCCTCGACCGGCAGCCCGCCGACACCCCAATTGTCGAGCGCGACTTCGTCGATCACGACGAACGTGGTCGCCGGCGATTTGCCGAGCACCTGCACCAGTACGTCGGTCACGCCACGGATGAGTGCCGCCTTCTGCGCCGCGGTCGTGCCACCCTCGCGGGTGATCTTGATGTTCACGTAGGGCATCTCAGTCGCCTCGCACGGGTACGTCGATGTCGTAGTGGAACACCTTGGCAAGGATGCGCCACTCACCGTCGACCTTGAGCAACGACAGCAAGTCGACGAAGCGCTTGCCGAGCATCGTTGAGCGCATCTTCGCCAGCGCGACCGTCGGGCCGGCAAACAGGATCGACTCGAGTTCGAAGCCGTAACGTTCGCCAAGGCTCGCAGGTGATTCGCGTTTCGCGACCACGGGCAGGTAGCCGTCGAGGTCGAGCCTGAGCAGCTCGCCACCCGCGGCCGTCGCATAGGTTGCCGCGGGATGGAAGACCTGACGCAACAGCTCGGTATTGCCGTAGTACAGCCCTTCGTAATAGCGATCGAGGAGTGCAGCGACTGCGCCGTATTCACCACGCAGCGGTGCCGCCGCCAGTCCTGATCGCAGCTCCCGGGTCATGATCTGGTGTGTGTTCATGGCGCACCCCCTCACGCACGGCCACTGATGAACCCGCCGTCGACCGGCAGGACGTGCCCGGTGACGAACCGGGCACCGGCGAGATAGCGTACGGCCTCGGTGATTTCCGCGACCTCGCCGACACGGTTCAACAGTGCGACGCCGCCGAACGCGTCGACATCGACATGGGCGTGCAACGGCGTACGCACCACGCCGGGCGCGACCATGTTCACGCGAATGCCGTCTGCGGCCAGCTCCGCGGCCAGGCTGTTGGTCAGCGCATGCACGCCACCCTTGCTGACCAGCGGCGCCGAGGCGGGGAAGCTGCCGATCGCGTGCGCGATCAATACGGTGCCGATGTTGACGATCGCGCCGCCGTGTTCCTGGCGCTTCATCTGCCGTACCACTGCCTGGGTGGTCAGGTAGGTGCCGCGCAGGTTGCCGTCGAGGAAACCGTCGAGTTCGTCTTCGGTGACGTCGACGAAGGCCTTGGGCGCAAAGGTCCCGGCGTTGTTGACCAGCACGTCGATGCGGCCGAAGCGCTCGACGGCGGTGCGCGCGAGCGCCTCTCCCGTCGTGCGTTCTCCGATACCGCCGGCGACCGCGGCGACCCGCCGGGGTTCGCCGAGCTCGGCCGCGACGGCTGCCAGCTTGTCCGCGTTGCGGCCGTTGAGCACGACATTCGCGCCGTCTTCGAGGAACGAGCGTGCGACGTCCAGGCCGATGCCGCTGGACGAACCGGTGACAATGACGGTTTGGGTGTTGTCTGACATGGGATCTCTCCTGCCACTTCAGTGGCTTGCAGGGTTAATATACGACCGGTCGTCTGTTAATTAGGCCAAAAAATTTTCGGTCAGGGCCGAAAGTAGTCGTCGAGCAGTCGTGCAATGACCCGACGTAGCGGGTCGAGCGAACGTTCGATCTTCATCCGTATCACCGCGCCCTCCCAGGCCTCGGTGAGCAGGTCGGCCAGCTCGGCCGCATCCCTATCCGAACGGACCAGGCCAAGTGCCTGGCTCTTTCGTAATGCCTCCGCGACGCCGTCGCGCCAGTCGCGGAAGGCTGTCGCCAGGGTGTCGCGGCAGACCTCACTGCCCTCGAGCTCGCCGCCGAGGTTGGCGATCAGGCAGCCGCCGACATAGCCCGCCGCCTCGAACTCCGCCATCAACGACGCGAAGAAATCGTGCAGACCGGCATACGGGTCCGCTGCGCCCTCGATCGCCTTGCGCATCTTCTCGCCGAAGCAGTCGGCGTAGTGGCGGATCGCCGCCGCGGCAAACGCCTCCTTGCTATCGAAATAGTTGTAGAACGACCCTTTCGGTACGCTCACACGGTCGAGGACCTCCTTGAGGCCCGTGCCGTGGTAACCGTGCTGCAAAAACGCGGATACCCCCTCGTCGAGCAGACGCTGGCGGGTCTTGTCGCTGAGTCTTGGGCGTGCCATGGCATATGTATACGACCGGTCGGTCTTACTCGTCAAGGGCCGTATTTGCGGGCCAATTGTGCGGAAATTGCTCCCGGCACGTGGCATGCCGTGTCCGCGTTCACGACGCGGCACTGCCACAACACCCGCGGGGCGGCACCCGTCTCCGGGCCCCGTCGACACCCGGCCGTCGTCGCGGCGTGCTGCCATACCGCCGGATCGTCATGCGGTCGGCAACGGCACAGGGCGCGGTGCGCGCGGTCCGTCCCAGGTGCCGGGCCGCGCGGGTCGGGCGTGACGTGGTGTTGGGGCGGGCGCTAGCGCGTTGCGTGACCAGAACGGCAGCGCACGGGCTGCGCTTCCGGGTGGCGACTGCGGAACCGGACACCGACAGCCCGTGAGGCCCGTGGCCTGCGCTGGTGATCCGCGACGGTGAGCGGCTCGGCGCATGGACTCACATCAGCCACACCAAAGGACGCCGGCAATAGCAAGCGTCCTGATGCTGTCCACGCCGCATGCGGCGTGTCGATCAGGGGGACGGTCGCCGGCATCACCTGCGTGCGCGCAGCGCCAGGTACACGCCGAGCACGACGACTGCCATTCCGAGCAGAGACGGCAGGCCGAGCGACTCGTCGAACAGCACCCAGGCCTCGAGCGCGGTGATCGGCGGCACCAGATAGAAGTAACTCGCCACGCGCGCCGCCTCGCCCTCGCGGATCATGTACATCAGCAACAAGATGGCAGCGATCGACAGCACCAGGATCAGCCAGGCCAGCGCCAGGATCAGCGTGGTGCTCCACGCGATGTGACCGCTTTCGGTGGTCTGCGTGAGCAGGAACATGACGAGTGCCGTCGCCAGATACTGGTAGAAGGACCCGGTGAGCAGGCTCGTCGAAGCACCGAAACGCTTCTGGTACAGGGTGCCGACCGAGATCGCGAACAACGCCGTGACGATAGCCGCCAGCGCCGCGGGCTGCAGATCGAACTCCGTGTGCGACAACTCGCCATTGGTGATCACGAGCGCGATGCCCAGCAGGCCGAGGGCGAGCCCCAGCCACTGCGATGGTCGCAGCCGCGTGCCCAACCAGAAATGTCCGAGCACGGCCGTCAGCAGCGGTTGCAAGCCGACGATCAGTGCGGCGATGCCGGCCGGCATCTGCCATTTGATGGCGGCGAAGACGCCGCCGAGATAACCCGCGTGCACCAGGGTTCCGACCACCATCTGATGCCCGGCCTGGGATGCGCTGGGCCAGGGCGAGCGGCGCCACCGGATCAGCATGGACAGGATCACCAGCGTCAGCACCACCCGAATGAACAGCAGGTTGAACGGCTCGATGTACGGCAGCGCGTACTTCGCGCCGATGAAGCCGGTGCTCCATAGCAATACGAACAGCAGGGGTACGAGGCGGATCAGCATGGTGGGGTTCTGGAAGGCGCCTCGTTGTCGTCGGTGCTGTGCCGGACTGTTCGGGTGATCGATCGCGGGGCTGCGATTATACCTGCGTCGCTCGTGGCGCAATCCGGCCGTGTCCGGGTCACGATCCGCGACCAGAGGGACGCCTGCCGTAGCCGTGCAGGAGTACGCGTTCCACCGACGCCATGGCGAAATCAGCCGCCGTGACGCGACGATGGTCCCTGCGTGTCGTTAGCCGATCCGTCGATGGTCCGTGTTCAACTTGCACGACCCGCTGAGGCGCCACGCGGCGTCGCAGAACTTCTCGGCGCTGGCCCCGTTGTCTCGTTCAGGCCTCGTGGTCCGGACACAGGCCTCGATGCAAGCGCCGCAAAAAAATCTGCGCCGTCGGTGCAGTGAGCGGAGCGGGGCTTTTCCGATGGCTGGTGCGGGTGTTTGCCGGGGGGCGTGCTGTGCGTTATGCGATTGCCCGCTTTGCGACTGCCCACCGCACAAGCCACGGCGACGGTCCTCAGTGCTTACGCACCTGTTCGGGCGCGGTCGTCAGGCAACAGGCTGAATCGGGCGCACGATGCGCAATCCAGCGACGGGGCGTAACAGACGTCATGCCCCGTCGCCGGAGACACTCAGGCCGCCTTGTGATCGTAGATGTGCACATCGCGCTGCGGATACGGAATGCCTATTCCTTCCTCGTCGAAGCGCAGTTTGACGATCTCGGTCGTGTCGAAGTAGACACCCCAGTAGTCGCTGGAACTCACCCACATGCGCAGCGTGAAGTTGACGCTGTTGTCGGCAAGCTCGGCAACGGCGATCTTGTGCGGCGGATCTTTCAGCACGCGCGGGTCGTGGGCGACGATGTCCTCCAACACGCCTTTGACGTGCTTGATGTCGGCGTCGTAGGCGACACCCACGGTGAGATCCACACGCCGCGTGGGGGCAGACGAGTAGTTGATGATGTTGTCGCCCGACAGCTTGGCGTTGGGGATGATGATCGTCTTGTTGTCGGGTGTCATAAGGGTCGTCGTGAACATCTGAATGTCTTTGACCGAGCCCGCTGTCCCTGCACCTTCGATGAAGTCGCCGACTTTGAAGGGGCGAAACACGATCATCAGGAAACCGGCGGCGAAGTTCGCGAGAGAGCCCTGCAGGGCCAGACCAATCGCGAGGCCGGCGGCACCAATGACGGCGATGATCGACGTGGTTTGGATGCCGAGCTGGCCCAGTGCGGCAATGACGACAAACACCAGTAGACCGGTGTAGGCAAGATTGGTGACGAAGCCGATGATCATGGGGTCGACATCGGCCTTCTTCATCATGCGCGCGACGAGGCCGCGCAACCATCTCGCGAGGATGCGACCAATGATGAAGATCGCGATGGCGGCGATCAGTTTCAGGCCGTACACCGCGACCAGTTCTTGTATCTTGGGTATCAGGTCCGCTAGATTTTCCAACGCAGGTTACCTCTCATGTTGCTCAGCGCGTCGCGCCTCCATTGCCCGTTGCGCTGCTGTTACGACGTGATCGAGGTCGGGTCGACCGGCACCTCGAACCTATGCTCCGCGGGCAGGGCCCGAAATCGTTTGCCGTGAGCAACCATACAGGGTCGCGGCCGACATGTTTAATTCGCGTCCGCTATTGCCCGAGCCGGCTGGCTTCGCGTCGAAGATGCCACGGCCCGGGGCGCTGCGTGGCTCAGCGTGCGGGGCGACCGTCGGGCGCACACGTGCGGATGTTCAGCGGTGGCAGGTCGTGGTGACGCTGGCGGGGTTTTGCCTGGAGCGTGCGCGATGGGGGCGCACATCGCGCCGGTCACTGTTCGCCGGTACTTTCCAGGACACGCAGCGTGCGTTCGACTTCCACTGAAGGGCTGGCACTTTCACGGTATCCAAAGCTGAACCACCGCCGGTCTTCGAGATGCGGCCGTAGCAGCGGTATGGCGCGAGGGTCTTTTATGTCGCGCAAGGCGATCGCGGCTGCCACCACGTCGAAGCCCTGCAGCATGGAGCTGGCGTTTTCGTCCACCTCCCTGGCCAGGACCTCCACGCAACGCAGGTAGGCGAAGTGATTGCGCAGCAGGAGGTGGATGAACTGGTAGCGGTCGTCGTCCGCGAGGACCAAATTGAGCTGACACGCCAATTCGACGGCCGGCATCTCGGTGAAATGGATCATGGTGTTGACACGCCAGTCGCCCGCTTTGTCGAAGGTCTCCGCGTGGAACCCCCATTCGTTGTGTATCCGATCATCGGGTCTGATGGCGTTGTGCTGTTGTCGAATCATCGGCTGCAGGT
>JAGRHA010000064.1 GCA_020445205.1 Gammaproteobacteria bacterium | reverse complement strand
CTGAGTACCACCGACCTCAACCGCATCGCCGGTCTGCTGATCCACCCGTTCGACGTCGCCGGCGTGGCGATCCTGATGTCGGCGGGCCCGCGCGTCGCCGCTGTCGTCCGCCCCGCGATCTACGGCGCGCTGGTTGCCATCGCCCTGCGCACGATCTTGCACCTGGTGATCTGGTGAGCGGCGCCACCGCGTCTTATCAGCCGTGCAGCGCGTCGTCCTGCCGCTGCACGATCGACATCGGCCATGGGTCGCATACGTTCTCAACGAGAGCACAGCGACAAGGCAACGACGCGACGGCAAATGGCATCCTCGCCAGACGGCCTGTTGTTGCCGCACTGTTTGCCTGTCTGTGCTCGCTCACGGTGCCGAGTCCGGCACCTGCCGACACGGCAGCCTTGATCGGCTGGGTCGAGCGCGTCACGCTGACCGACGAGGCGCTGCCGATGCAGGCCAAGGTCGATACCGGCGCCGACGTGTCGTCGGTGCACGCCGACGCCGTTACGCTGTTCACACGCGATGGCACACCGTGGGTCGCGTTCACGTTGCGCGCGGAAGATGGCAGGTCACGGCACCTGCAACGCCCCGTCGCGCGTTTTGCGGACATCAAGCTCAAGACATCCGGCGTGCAGCGGCGCCCCGTCGTACGACTCGCGGTATGTGTCGGCAGGCAACGTAGCGCCACCGAGTTCAATCTGAGCCAGCGCAGCGCGTTCGCCTACCCGGTCTTGCTCGGACGCAGTTTTCTCGCCGGGCGCTACGTCGTCGATCCCGCCGCGCGATACTTGCAAGCGCCAGGCTGCAACTAAACAAGCGCATCCGCAACGCTGCGTTGACCATCGAGCACGCGCAGACAGCAAAGCACGGTCTGACACCCCGAGATCCTTCATCGCAGAAGCACGTTTGCCGGGCGCAGGCGTTTCGGACCGTTTCGCGCGAAGGCGCCAGCGGCTTGTTGCGCCTAGTCGGCCGGCGAGGTGGTCAAGACCGACGTCGTGGGCAAACCTGAACGCGAAGCAATCGGCGGGAACCGCGCATGCCGGCACGCCGTGCAGACAAGCCTTAGACGCGCGTTACATGAACCCGCGACATCGGCGCCAGAGTCACTCATCGGGCCGTGGAATCCAGCGACGCCCGAATGACAAGTGTCGTACTATCGCCGCGGTACGTCTTTTGTCTGGCGCGGATCTTGACGATCGGCATGAGCAGCGGACACTGCCCGGCAATTGCCCTGCCGACACATGCCGCTGCATGCCGGGTCCTGCACATTGCTTTGCCCCGCCCGCACCGAAGTCCAACCGATCGCAGACATCACTCGCCGTCATTGCCCGTCGTAACGGACCGAGCGGCCGGTGTGTTTCGGATGGCATCTCACGGCGGAGTGGTGGGTGCTGTGCTGCGCCATTCGCCGCATGTATCACGCAACGCAGTCCGCCCCGAGATGGCCGATCGCGACAGCTTGCGCAGCGGCGTGGTCGTCCCAGTGACCGTAAGATGTGCTCCAGGGTTCGAACGCGCAAGAGGATGACTGAGCAATGAAATGGAAAAAGAAGATTTGGGTATTCGACGACATCATTTCGATCGAACAACAACAACACATAAAAAAAATGATGATCGGATCAGAAACAGCCGGGTCAGACTTCCCTTGGCATTTCATCCCCGACGTTACGGGCGGCGGGTCACAAGACAAGCGACCCGGGTTTGGTCAGACCTTCATACGCGACGGCGCCATTAAGTCTCACGAAGCGTATATCAAGATGCTCGAACCTTTGTGGAAGAACTGCATGGAAAAGGTCAAGCACAAGACAAACACTGTAGGAAAGTACTCTGTCGTCAAGTCGAGGACGTTCTTGCAACTGCCATTGAATGGCTTGAGCGGTGGCGAATACGATGCGCATCACATCGATCTCATGGAGGAGCATTTCGCATTGCTGTACTACGTCTGCGATGCCGATGGAGACACCGTGATCTTCGAGAACCTATACAGCAAGAACAACCCGAAGCCACCCGCACTGCATGAGCTCAAAGAAAAAATGCGCGTGACGCCGAAACAGGGACGGGTGGTCATCTTCGATGGTTATTACTGGCACACAGCCACCCAGCCAACTAAGCGCGTGCGCTGTGTCATCAATACAGATGTCGTGCAGCACGCATGATGACGGTGCAGAAGTGTCGTCGGTCCACGTCGACGCCGTGATTCCCTTCAACGGTGAAGTTGTATTGAAGCGCACGCAACGACCTGTCACGTTCTTTGCGAACGCCAAGTTTCAGAAGATTTTTGGTGTGCTGCAGCGCGTCGCCAGCACCATCGCGCGTCCGGCGTGAGGATCCGTGCAGACTGCGAACTGTTACTTCGCACTGCGAAGTAAAACTACAGACGCCGATTTCCAGCCACTAATGAACGACTTACATCTGGACGAGCGAAACTGCGTGGAAGTACACGTTCCGCCCACCTCAAGGCTTTCCCCGCATAACCGCCTGTATTGATTGCGATTTATATTCTGGCGCGCAACCTGCAGCGTTCCTCCGGGCCGAGTCGCATTGTTCATGCACTCGATGACTATTGGCCGACTGAGGAGGAAACGACATGACCACGCTGAAAGACCAGCTCACCGCGCGGGTCGAGGAATACACGAAGTGGGAGAACCGACGCCAGTACGGCGCGGAAGGCCCAAACATGCGCCGGCTATGGGTACTCGCCTGCATGGACGAGCGCCTTCCGGTAGACGAGGCGCTGGGCATCCGTGCCGACTCGCCGGTCGGTGGCGGCGACGCCCACCTGTTTCGAAATGCGGGCGGCATCGTGACCGACGACGCGATCCGCTCCGCGATGCTCACGATCAACTTTTTCGGCACCAAAGAGATCGTCGTGCTGCAGCACACCGGCTGCGGCATGCTGTCCGCCAACGGCAACGACCTGGTCGCGGCCCTGAAGGGCAAAGGCATCGATGTCGACAACGTACCCATCGACCCCTCCCTGCCGGAACTCAGCCTCGCCCCCGGTGCCTTCGGCAAGTGGATCGGCATGATGGACGACGTCGATGAGACCTGTATCAAGACGGTCAACTACCTGAAGGGTCACCCGCTGATTCCGGACGATATCGTGATCAGCGGCTGGATCTGGGAGACGGAGTTCAGGCGCCTGCGCGCACCGACCACCGACACGGAGGCCCGCGCCAGGACGCAGTACGCGACCGGCCCCATGGGCGTCAAAGGGGCGCAACCACCTCGCTGGAGCTGATCAGACGCAGCCCGGTCCGACCCGACGCCGGCTCGGCCGGGCATTCCACCAGCAGCGACAAGAGGTGCCTGCAATGCCCATCTACGACTATCGGTGCGCTGTCTGCCAGGGTCAATTCGAGGCCCGACGCGCGATCTCGGCCGACGCACCACTCTGCCCGGTATGCGGCGGGCGGTCGATACGCGTGATTCTGTCGGCACCGTCGATTCATGGCGCCATGGCACGTGGCCGTGACTTGGCCGCGAGATCGATCCCCCAGTGCGGTAAAGGCTGCCGCTGCTGTCCGTAGCCGTAGTGATCGCAGCAAAAACACGCACAGTGCAGATCGACTGTCGTATCGGCCCGACGCACTGCAACATCGGAGAACAATTTCATGACTATACTTTCATTCAGCCTGATGCAGCGGCAGCCCTGGGATCTGGCGGGTATTGGCGCATCCAGTTTGTGCGTGATTCATTGTCTGGCGACACCCTTGTTGGTGGTGTTTCTGCCGATTCTCGAGGTGGTTGAAAAACAAACCCATGCCGGGTTCGCGCTGGCGATTCTCGGGATCGGTTTATTGGCCTTTTGGCCAGGCTATCGCCGACACAGGCGCTGGAGAATCATCGCTACCGCGATCATCGGCTTCAGTCTGATCTCGATGGGCGTAACGGCGCCAGAGGGACTGCTGAGCGAATCGGCCGAGGTTATTGCCACGATACTGGGTGGCCTAATCCTCGTGACAGCGCATTGTTACAACGCGTATTTCTGCCGCAGATGTCGGCATTGCGGGGAGCGCGAATGCGTGATCGGCTGAAGGCGCCCGGCACTCTGACGAGGTTCGGGAACAACAGCGGCACCGCTGCGCAACGTCGCCCGCCCTGGCAGGCAGATCGCGCAATGGCCCGCGTACCGCCAAAGCGAGGCTATGAAAATGCCTAAGCCGGCCACGTCGGAACTCAATCCGATCAGCTTTCTGCAGACCTTCGTCGCGCAGAGTCTACGCACGGCGGGGCAGATGGGTTGCACCGAATGCGAAACCAGCGTCGGCTACGTCGAATCGATCGGGCTCACCGCGGGCCCGTGCTTTGAACGCATCTGCCGTCAGCAACTCGGCCTAGACGGCACCATCGACCTCGATCAATACGCCGACATCATTCTGCGAATCAAGAACCAGATCGGCGGCAATTTCTCGCGCGCGTCGAGCGACCCGGGAGTGATCCGAGTGACGAATTCCTGTTGTCCCTTCGGCGATATGGTTCGCGAGGCACCCGAGTTGTGCCGCATGACCGCGAGCGTATTCGGCGGCATCGCGGCGCGCAATTTCGGTTATGCCAAAGTCAATCTGCTGCGTCGAATCGCCGTCGGAGATGGATGCTGCGAAGTCTGCATCCATACCGATCCCGCGAAATCGTCCGCGTTGGAGGGCGACGAGTATCGCTACGAGAAGGGTGTACTGCTCAGCAGAAGGGCCGGAAGCGCCCATCACATTCAGACAACGACGGGTGCCGATCAGGCTTGGTGCGTAAGCGGCACTTCGAAATCCACACCGAACACAGAACGCCCCAAGATCATTGCAGAGAGCACAACGATGCTACGTGCGATCGAAGCTGCGGAACTGGTCGCCCCAACCCAGGCGACCGTGCTCATCAGCGGCGAGACGGGCGTCGGCAAAGAAATCATCGCCCGCCTCGTGCATGCCTTGAGCGATCGTCGCCATCGCGAGTTTGTCGCGGTCAACTGTGGCGCAATACCGCAGGACTTGGTTGAAAACGCCTTGTTCGGACACGAGAAGGGCGCCTTTACCGGCGCCTACGACGTGCATCACGGCTTCTTCGAGCGCGCGGAACACAGCACGCTGTTTCTCGATGAGATCGACAGCCTACCGATCCCCGCGCAAGCCAAACTGCTGCGGGTGTTGCAGGAAGGCGAGTACGAGAGGGTTGGCGGTCGCCAGACCATGCACGCCGATGTGCGCATCGTGGCCGCATCGAACCGTCGCATTGAAGATTGTGTGGCATCGGGCACTTTTCGCCAGGATCTGTACTACCGTCTGAACGTGGTGCCGATCGTGATCCCGCCCCTGCGCGAGCGCCGCGACGATCTGAATGCACTCACGCACAATTTTCTGCGCCGTATCGCATCGCGCTACGGCGGTACCCGCAAGGTGCTGGGCGAACGTGCGTGGAGTCAGGTCATGGGCTATCCGTGGCCGGGAAACGTACGAGAACTCGAAAACGTGCTCGAGCGAAGCTTCCTGTTTTCACGCGGCAGTGTGATCGAATCCCTCGCCCTCGATGGCGAACTCGGCATGAGCGCAGACAACCCGGCAGCCAACGTCGTCAAACTCAAGGACCTGACCAAGCAGGCCGCCATGCGCACCGAAGAACAGTTGATCCGCATGGCGCTGGAAGAACTGCGAGGCAATGTCAGTGCGGTTGCACGTCAAATGGGAATCAGTGCGCGCGCAGTGCATCAGAAACTGAAAAAGCATGGTTTGGATCCGCAACGGTTTCGAACGTCTGAAGGCAACTGAAAGGCCGGTTCGCCTGTTTACGCAACGTCGCGTCGTTTTACCAACCAAGGCCGCCGCAGATTGACGCTGCACGCCGCAAGCGCGAGCGACACCCTGTTGTCCTGCGTGTCGTGTTACCTGCCCACAAACGTCTACGCCGTGCAGCCAACAAGCCAATCTGACGACGCCGGATCAAACGGCACGCGTTGGCAGCACCGCGAAGCTGGTCCGACGAGGCGTGTGGATTCAACCGAACGACACAACACCTAAGCGCTGAAGGCAGAACAAGGCGTGTTGCTGACAACACACAGCCCACGGACCGACTACCCGGAAAGCAAGAAAGCGTTGATGTGGGAGCGCCAGCACCCCGCGGGACCCGATGCAACAGCTCTTCGCGCGCAGGACACCTGCCTTACATGAAGTCACGCCCATCGCGTAAGAACCAGCGCTCGGCCGCAACGTTGATTGCCTCGAGTGCCGCAGGCGGATACGAGGGATTGCGCTCCGTGTGCGATAACACGGCAGACGCGGACGCTTCGTCCATGACCCGCCGGAACCCGTCCATCCCACCCGGGAAATCGTCGGATATCTGCTCGCCAATCGCGCGCTTGTCGTCGGCGTTCGTAGCCTCGATGTGGTCCCATCCCATGTAAGGACGCGTCGTCGGAGCGATGAAGCTTCGCACCCGGCTCGTCGCGCTGCCATCCGTTGCGCAATGCCGATTGAAAAGTGCGATCTCGTGACAGCACCAGACGCGTCTCAGCGCCTCGCTCCCCAGCACCATATGCACATCTGCGGTTTCG
>JAGRHA010000485.1 GCA_020445205.1 Gammaproteobacteria bacterium | reverse complement strand
GTACACGTGATGAAACACGGGGCTGCCGGGCATGCCGAGTGCGACGCTGAGCATGATCATCAGGCCGGCGAATGCGAGAACGATGCGTTCGATGGACATTTCAGGGTATCTCCAGATTCGATATTTCCGAGACCGCTGGTACGGCGTGCGGTAAGTGGCGCGGATATTAGCAAAGTCTAATGTGAAAAGTCAAGCTTGCTCAGTCGCTTAGCGTATACGAGCGCGGCTATCTGTGAGAGGTGCCCGACGTTAGCACGTCGTCATTGGCTTGTATTGTTTTTAGTAATGCGTATGATTCGCGATTGCATTAACGATGGTTGCGGCGCTTGGACGACACCGAGACGCCGTTTCGACGACCTCAGCATTTGGGTTGCAGACATGGACACGCGCATCGCATTGGTCATCGTCTTACTCGTCACGGGATTCGCCGCCGCGCAGGCGGCCGCGGTCGACGACCGCGCGACGCTGGGCCGCCTGTTGTATTTCGACGTCAACCTGTCCAAGCAGCGCACGCAGTCGTGTGCGAGCTGTCATGTACCCGAAGCGGGGTTCGTCGACGCGCGTGAGAATGGCGTTGGCAGGGCGGCGTCGGTGGGCGATGACGGAGTCTCGCTCGGCGATCGCAATACACCGACTGCGAGCTATGCGAGCCTGACACCACGCTTCGCCATCGATGCGGCCGGGCGGCCGATCGGCGGCCTGTTCCTCGACGGCCGCGCCGCCGATCTCGCCGAGCAGGCCGGTGGTCCGCCGCTGAACCCGCTCGAGATGGGGATGCCCGACAAGGCCGCCGTGGTGCAGCGCCTGCAGCAGAACCCGGTGTATGTCGAGGCCTTCGCGCAGCTGTTCGGGGAGGACGTGTGGCGCGACGTCGACGGTGTCTACCATGCGATGACACAGGCGATCGCGGCCTACGAACAAACCGACGAGTTCTCACCCTTCGATTCCAAATACGATCGCTATTTGCGCGGCGAGTACCAGTTGACGGCACAGGAAGATCTCGGCATGACGCTGTTCTTCTCGCAGCAGTTCACCAACTGCAATGTTTGCCACCAGTTGCGGCCGCGCGCTGGCATGCCGCGCGAGACGTTCAGCAATTACGAGTATCACAATATCGGCACGCCCGTGAATGCAGCGCTGCGGGCGCGCAACGGCAAGGATGCCGCATTCGTCGACCGCGGCCTGCTCGACAACCCGGGTGTCGATGAACCGAAACACGCCGGCAAATTCAAAGTGCCGACGCTGCGCAATGTCGCAGTCACCGCACCGTACATGCACAACGGCGTGTTCCGCGATCTGCGTACCGTGATCCTGTTCTACAACAAGTACAACAGCCGCAGCGCAAAGCGCCAGATCAATCCTGAGACGGGTGAAAACTGGCGCGCCCCCGAAGTGGCGGAGAATCTCTCATTGAAGGAGCTGCGCACGGGGCCGGCACTCGACGACCGCCGTGTCGATGCGCTCGTGGCGTTCCTGAAAACGCTGACCGACCGGCGTTACGAGTCCCTGCTCGACGATTGAATGCACGAGCTGTTCAGCGCCTGAGCTTCGTCTTCGCGAGCCACACGGGCCGCGGGACTGCACAACCCGCGCAGTGGCAAAGGCAAACGCGCTGCAGGTGCTGCTTTGATGCGAGGTCGAGGCAGCGTACCTCGGCGGCACACAATGCACCCTGGCCGATCAGGCGTTCGATGACCGCGCGCGGAATCGCCAGCTGCAACTCGTCCGCCGGCAGGTCGATACGACGCGTCATCCGCTGACCCGGATCAAGGCACGGGTGAAGGTCGACAGCCCGGAGCGACGCAGAAACGCGTGTGGCTTGGCGTTGCGCTTGCAGAAACGTTTGCAGCGATGATACGCGTCGTGGCTCACGCAGTCGGTCGCACACAACACCGCGTCGGCTGCCGACAGCAGGCTGTCGAGTCGCTGACGGCTGTGCTCCACGCCACCGTCATGGTGCTCGAACTCGCCATTGCAGCGGGCGACGAGATCGCGGTACTGCTCGATCAGGCGGCGGCGTCCGCCGACGCACAGGATGCGGCGGCCACGCAGGTCCGGTGCCTGTTCGCACGCCTTGTGGTCGCAGTTGTCGCAGTCACTCAGGGACTGTGCCAGTGGCTGCGGCAATGATTCGCGATCGGCGCATTGTTCGGCGAGGCGCTGGGTCAGGTCGTCAACACGTTCGCTCGCGGACTGCTGCGCCGTGCGCCAGGCGTCGCGTTCGTGCAATGCGTGCGCGAGCTGGTGTTCGAGCTGGCGCACCCGGCAGGCGAGGTCATCGGCTTGTTGCATCGACAGCGCCTGCTGCAGGCGGTGGTTGTCGTCGCGCAGGCGTTGCTGCAGCTGCTGTCGTTCGGCGAGGCGTGCCTCAAGGGTTGCCACGCGCTGCTCTCTGTCGGCGAGTGCACGACGCTGCCTTTGGAACTGCACCACGATGTCACGTTTCAATGTCGCGATCTCGGCCTCGCGCGCGGCGAGGCGCTGCAGGTCGGCACGTTGCCCGGCACCGGTCTGGTGCGAAAGCATGTGGACATCGCCGAATACCCGCGCTTCGAGCGCGTCGTCGCACGCCGCATGGGTGAGCACGGCCCACAGTGCGCCGGCGATATCACCGCGTGCGAGCGCACTGCACCAGAAGGCACCGAGGGCGTTGCTGTCGCGCAGCGCACGCACCTGGCGCAGCGCATGCGTGAAACGACGCTGCAGGCATTTGTGCGCGGCGACACTCAAGGGGCCGCGCGTATCCGCCGCGGCAACGAACGCGACGTGCACGTCGTAGTCGCTGCTGTCGACCAACACCGCGTGATCGGTGCGAGAGGCGAGGCGGCGCAACTCGTCGGCCGGTAGACAGGTGCCGATGACCGGGCAATGTAGCTTCGGAGGCAGGTCCCAAAGCCTGCGCCGCGCGGAACCGCGTGAGCGCGGTGCCGCATGTCCGGGCAGGGCCGCAGTGGTGAGATGTCTACACATGTGAACGCAGCTCCGTCGGTGCAATCGACAGCCAGCGCCAGTGGCGACGCAGGCGCAGGTACATGCAACGTTCTTCGCTGTCGCCGTCGAATTCCGGGTGATCGCACAGCTGCTCGATGTGACGTACCACCGATGCGGCGATTGCCGGCGAGCGTGTTGAGAGGTAGTGACGGATCAGCTGGGCGACCCGGCTACGGATCAGATCGGGCGTGGTCGTGGCGGTCTGCGCCACGGTGGCAGTGCGTCGGTTCATTGGCGATGGCCTCCTGGAGTCGGGTCGGATTCAGGTGGCTGGCGACCGGCACCTGGCACGGCCGGTAGGCTGGCTGTGAAATGCGCTAATGCTATTTGGTCAGGATCAGCTTCCCCTGGCGCGTGAGACGCAGGACGTAAAGATGGTCGCGATGCCGAATCAACAGGCGGTCGCCGCCGCGCAGCAAGGCAGCACTGTCTATTTCGAGCGTCTTCCCCAGGGTTGGGTTTGGGCTTCGCTCAGTGATCGGGGACGGGCAGTCTTCCTGTGGCATCGCTTCGGGTCATGGTGGGGACGATGGCCTGAGTCTAGCGAGATGGATACGAAAGTCAATACGAATCATTCGCATTGCAATACGAAAAACACGTGTTGGCGAGCGCGGGTGGCCAACGCTGTCGGGTGCGATACAGGGTGTCGGTTCCGGCGCGACAGTTGCGGCGTTCGAAACGGAATCTGGGGTGGCGGGATGGCAATAGCGTGCCGTGTTGCGGACGTACGTTGGGCGAACACCGCGCACGCCGGCGGCCCGTGGTGCGGCGGAGGGTGCGCGGTGACAGGCAGACGCAGCCGCACGTGCGGTTGCGTCACGACACCGTCAGCGACGGGGTTTGCGGGTGCGTTCGATACGGATGGGTATCGGCTGTGGGGCGGTGTCCGCTGCGCCGAAGACCCATTGCGCGAAACGCGCCAGCAGCGCGCCGGCACGCAAGCGCCGCTGTGGTTGCCGTCGATGTGACATTGGGAGTCTCCCTATCGTCCTGCTCGAAT
>JAGRHA010000484.1 GCA_020445205.1 Gammaproteobacteria bacterium | reverse complement strand
TTTCGACAACAAAGCGGCCAGCGTCGATGTCTTGCTCAATGCCATCGAGCGGGTTGCGAAGGAAAAAGGCGGCAAACAGGCGGTACTCGATCGCGCACAGGCTATCCGGCAGCAGGCCGCGAGTGCGCAGAAGATGGCTGCGGGTGGCGACATCCAGTCGGCACGTAAACAGCTCGATACGACGTACGAACAGGCAAAACTCGAGCTCGAGAAACTGCGCGAAGGCGAGACCCTGGTACGAACGCTCGACTTCGCCAGTCCGGAGGAAGAGTACCGCTATGAACTCGATCGCAACGATACCCACAAGATGCTGTTGACGGTACTGCTTTCGGACAAGGACAAGAGCCCGGGTATGCAGAAGCTGATCGACGGATACGTCGAAAAGTCTGGAGACTTGCGTCAACAGGCCGAGCAGGCCGCAGCAAGAGGGGCGTTCAAAAAAGGTGTCCAGGATCTCGAAGAGGCGACCCGGTATCTGCAGCGTGCCATTCGATCCGCCGGCGTCTACATTCCCGGATGAGCCAAGGGTATGCTGCAGCGAACGACTCTTCTCGTGGTTCTGGTTTCCTGGTACATCGCCGTTCCGGCAGCGGAATGGACGCCACTCGCCGAGGACGGTGTTCACGACGCGGAGAATCCCGCGCTCGTTCTGTTGCAGGAGCCGGGGGAAGCGCTGACGATGCTGCCGCCGGACACGGCGGGTAATCAGGTGCGCTGGGTCAAGGCGCTGCGCGATGGCTATATCGATCCGCGGACGAACATCCATCCTGAAACCAAGGTCAACCTGCTCGATCGTGACGTGATCATGAAGCGCACCGGTTCGGCAAACTATGTCCGTTTTCCCCACCGTGTGCATACGGAATGGCTCGACTGCAGCAACTGCCACGACCACCTGTTTGCACGTGAGGCCGGCAAGACACCGATGACCATGCTTGCGATCTTGTCCGGCGAGTATTGTGGGCGTTGCCATGGTGCGGTCGCTTTTCCGCTGACCGAATGTAATCGTTGTCACAGTGTGGCGCCGCTGGCGTCGACACAATGATGTCGCGTGGGGCACAGCATGTTGCGCGAAGTATTGTGCGGTGTTCTCTTGATACCGCTGCTGGCCGGCGGTGCGATCGCGGAGTATGGCGACGTGATTCTGAATCGCTACGCTGATAAAGAGGGCATGCGGCCCGTGGTGTTCCCACACTGGTTTCACCGGATCAGGTTCCGTTGCAAGGTGTGTCACCACGAACTGGGTTTCGAGATGCGAGCCGGAGCCAATGACGTGAGAATGGACGACATCATCAGGGGGCGGTATTGCGGCATGTGCCACAACGGCGAGGTGGCATGGTCGGTCGAAAACTGCGATCTCTGCCATAGCGGCAAAGCTGGATTGAAAAGCCGCATCGTCGGCGGGCACCAGACCGGTGGCCCGGGACGGTGGTGATCCATGCGCGCCGGCCTAATGCTGTACGGATGTGCGCTGTGCATAGCGTTGGCAGGCTGTGCTGAGCCAAAAAAGACCTTCAGAATCTCCGAGCTCCCCGATCGTCGCGATGGCGATTGGCCGGTGTGGCCCAAAGGCGCCCAGATACCGCGTTTCGTCTACGTCGGCGATCTGACTGGCGAGGCCAATTTTGTGGGGGATGAGACGGCTTCCCGCGCATCGGGCTTCGTTGCCTGGTTGGTCGGGTTGGGGCGGGAGGTTGCGGATCCTCAGGTGCTGCGACGTCCACAGGGTGTCGCCGAAGGAGCGGACGGTGCCATCTGGGTGTCCGATGTCAGTCGGCAGGCGGTATTCCTGTTTGACACCCTAGGCGGCAGCTTGCGCATCATCGACAGTTTCGACGACACGCGTCGGTTCAAGGCACCGGTCGGGTTGGCGCCACTGCCTGACGGTGGCGTCATCGTCTCCGATGCCGAGCTGGGCTTGCTGGTACGCCTCGATCACATGGGTCAGTCGGTCGGCGTCCTCGCCGAAGGCCTGTTCGGGCGGCCGACCGGGTTGGCTTACGATGCGGCATCAGGCCGTCTCTTCGTTGCCGATACGCGCCGCAACCGCGTGGACGTCATCGATCTTGAAGGTCAACTGCAGTACACGATCGGCGCGCAAGGCGATGCTGCGGGACAACTGAATGCCCCTACTTATATCGCGCTCGCGTCCGGGCACCTGTATGTCACCGATACGCTGAACGCCAGGATCCAGGTCTTCGACATCAATGGAACCGCAGTGCGCCAGATCGGCGAACGCGGTCTCTACGTCGGCAATCTCACGCGACCCAAGGGGGTCGCGGTCTCTGACGAGGGGCTCGTCTTCATCGTCGAGTCTTACTACGATCACCTGCTGATCTTCGATGATCAAGGGCATCTGCTGCTGCCGATCGGCGGTACCGGACAACGGCCCGGGCAGTTCTACCTGCCCAGCGGTGTCTGGGCCGGCCAGGGTGGGCGCGTTTACGTCGCCGACATGTTCAATGGCCGTGTCTCTATCCTGCAGTATCTGGGAGAAGGGCAGTGATCCGCCGTCTCATCCTGTTCGTCCTCTTCCTATACGCGGGATGCGTTGCGCCAGTCCATGCTGCAGATACCGTTTCCGACGTGCGCAACACCAAGCACAACCTGTCGGTCACAGGCCCCGGCCCCGTCAAAGCCGTGTCGGAAAACCAGGTATGCGTGTTCTGCCACACGCCACATGGCGCCGAGAACGTACCCGAGGCACCGCTGTGGAATCGCCAGCTCTCGGGCGCCACCTACACACCCTACACGTCGAACTCCATCGATGCCGACGACATTGCCGCATCGCCCGGTGGTAGCTCGAAACTGTGTCTCTCGTGTCACGACGGCACCCTGGCGATCGGCTCTGTCAACGTTGCCAACGGCCAGACCGACGTGACGTTCGCGATGACAGGAACGGCGCCCGACGGCACCATGCCACATGGCGAAGGAGAACTCACCGGCTTTACACGGCGTCTCGGGGTCAACCTGACCAACGACCACCCGATCTCTTTCACCTACGATACTTCGCTTGCGCTGCAGGACGGTGAGCTGCGTGATCCCGCAGCGGTCAGTCACATCGCAACGCGCGCACCCGGCGTCAAGCCGCTGGTGCCACTGGAGAGCGGGCGCATGGAATGCGTCAGCTGTCACGACCCGCATATCCGTGATGTCGATCCGAGCAAGTCGATCAAGTTTCTGCGCCTCAATCGCTTCCAGACTGCAAGTCCGCAGGGCGGGCCTTTCGACCAGAACAATGACATCGTCTGCCTGGCCTGCCACGACAAGATGGGGACCACCTGGTCGCGCTCGGCGCATGCAGATTCGGCCATTGCCGACGAAATATACAAGGATGCCCCAGCGAACCTGCGCGAGTTCCCGACCGGGACGGCAGTGTGGGAAGCATCGTGCCTCAACTGTCACGATACGCATACGGTGCAGGGCTCCCGGCGCCTTTTGCGCGAAGGGACGGATGCCCTGGGTTCGCTGTCGACACCACGCAGCGGTGGCGAACCGGCAATCGAAAGTACGTGCTATCAGTGCCACACGACGCTTGCGGAGTCGATTCTGAGCAACGCGACGGACGTACCCAACATCAAGACCGATTTCAACCTGCCACGGCATATGCCGATCGAGAGCATCGACCAGGCCGCAGGTAGTGAAACGCATGACATCCAGGATGCCGACTTCATCGAATCACAGGCACATCTGGGCAATGGCGATCTGAATCGTCGCCACGCGGAATGCACTGACTGCCACAATCCGCACAGACTGCAGCGCAATCGTCTGTTCAACGGCTCGGGGACGACTGTGGCAGGCACCCACGATCACAATGCCAGCGAACACGACAACATTGCATCGGGCGTGCTGCGCGGAACCTGGGGTGTCGAACCCAACTATGGCAGCACGAGCTTCCAGGACCTGCCGATCAGTTACACACGCAAGCAGGGCGATGGTGGCGACAATGCGAGCACGGCCGTCGTCAGCAGCTGGGTGACGCGGGAGTACCAAATCTGCCTGAAGTGCCACTCCGACTACGGATATATCGACAACAATCTCTATCCGACGGGTAGCCGACCAAACCTCGGTGATTCCTCGGGTGGAACGCCACCCAATACCACGGACGCAAACGGCTTGACGCAGTTCACCAACCAGGCCAAGGAGTTCCAGTCTCCGCTGTCGCACCAGGGCGAGGGGACGAAACCGAACTCGGGTGCCGGTTCATCGTTCGGTGGCAACAACCACCGCTCGTGGCACCCGGTTATGAGCCGTACTGGCCGCGATGGCGTCACCCGCAACGATGGTCGGGGCTCGATTGCCGGCAACTGGGAGCCGCCGTTCGACCGCGGCGTCGGTTCACAGACCATGTATTGCAGTGATTGCCACGGTTCGGCGACTGCCGGGGCCACGGTTGTGCCCGATGGTGGCGAGAACGGCAACCCGTGGGGACCGCATGGATCGCAGCACAACTTCATCTTGAAAGGCATATGGAACAAGGACACGGGAACCGGCGAGCCGACGCACCTGTGCTTCAAGTGCCACGACTACGACGTCTATGCGGGTGGCAACCGTAGCGTGGACAGCGGCTTCGGTCGGGGCGACAACCTGCATGGCATTCACTTCGAGAAGATCCAGGGCAATCGCGTCAAATGCATGTGGTGCCACGTCGCGGTACCGCATGGCTGGAAGAACAAGGGCCTGTTGGTGAACCTCAATGACGTCGGGCCGGAGGCCGGGCTGCCGCCGGGTACGGAAGTACCCATAACGGGCAGCGGCGACGTGTTCAATCGGGAACCCTACTACTGGAACGCCAAGCTCAAGATCCGCAACTTCGCGGTTGCCGGTGATTGGCGGGACGACAACTGTGGCTCGGCCTCCGGCAACCCCGACGTGGGCAAGGACTGGATGAGTGCCGTGTGTGCGAACCCGC
>JAGRHA010000483.1 GCA_020445205.1 Gammaproteobacteria bacterium | reverse complement strand
GTGCATGTCCGCGACGCCAGCGCAACGGCGGTCGCGAGCGCGTCGAACAAGGTGTCGCCCTGGTGCAGTGCATGCACCAAGGCGGCGTTGAAGGCATCCCCGGCACCGACGGTGTCGGCGATCACCTCTAGCCGCGGCGCAGCGACATGCTGTTTCTGCCCATCGCAGTCGATCGCCCAGGCACCGTCTGCGCCCCACGTGCAACTCGCTCGCGTGCCGGGTGGCAGGCTCTGTAGCAGCGCGTTGGCGCTGGGCTGGTTCTTGGCCTGCGCGTAGTCGCGCGAGAACATCAACAGGTCCACGTGCGGGAACAGGCTTTCGATGCCGGGCCGCGGTTTCTCCACCTCGAGCGACAGCCGGGCCACTGATTGCGTACGGGCATGCGTGAGCATGGCGCCGAGCTCGTCGATCGCACGGCCTTCGAAATGTATCCAGTCGAAAGCGCGCAGATCGAGCTGCAGGAAGCTGTCGGCTGCGTACTCGGGCAGATCCCGGTAATGCACGATGCTGCGTGAGCCCGTCGCGGCACTGAGGGTGATGTAAGAGGTCGGTGTCACGCCCTTGCTAAGCCGCGTGGCCAGCGACGTGTCGACCGCATGTGCGGCGAAGCTGGCATCGATGACAGCACACGACGGCGCGAGGTTGCCGACCCACGAAACCGTGTCGCCCATCTGTGCAAGGACGACCGCGGTGTTCGCGGCGTTGCCGCCCATGCGCAGCGCTTGCTGCGACGCGCGTACCTCGCTGTCTTCGTCCGGGTAGCGTGCCACCGTGTTGACGACGTCGAGCGTGGCCACGCCGACGCACATGATGCGCGTCATGGTCTTGTTGCGGGTCTGGCGTGCAGCATGCGTGCATTGTGATCCATCACGCGGCGTCGTGGAATGCCACGGCGTGACGCGTGGGCACGTTGGGCTGCCAACAGCTGCGTCGTCCACGCTAAACTGCATCCCTAGCTCTCCGGTGGCCATCGCTAGTGACCGTCATCGCTACGCCCGGGGTTCCGAACGCGATCGGATGGCCGGCCACCTTGATCACTTGCAGCCACCGGGGCGAGTCCCTGCAGCCAAGACGACGAAAGCAACGCCATGTACATAAGACTGACCATTCTGTTCATGCCACAGGGCGTCGTGACCACACGGCCATACGCCGTGTTCGACGAAGCCGGCGGCACGATCGGTCGCTCGGCCGACAACGACTGGGTGCTGCCGGGGCCCGAGGTGTCGCGGCACCACGCACAGATCCAGTTTTCTGGCGGAAGTTTCCAGATTCGTGATCAGAGCACCAACGGTGTTTACCTCAACAGCACTGCGATGCGTGTCACCAACGAACGCTCGGCGTTCGTCAATCATGGCGATCTGGTCTACATCGGCGGCTTCACGTTGCGCGTCGCGGTCGCCGAGCGGCCGTTTGCCGATGGACCTGCACGCACAGGCAACAGGCAGGACACGCTCGCGCCACGGACCGGAATCAGCATCAACGACCTGCCGGACGTGAGCTTCGATGACTGGCCGCTGGCTGCACCGGAGCCGATGGCCGAGCCCGAACCTGAACCCGAGATGGCGCCTTTCCCCGTGCCACCGCCGGCGTCTCCGGTACCCGCACCGTATCCGGGCAATGAACGCGACCCGTTCGCTGATCTGCCGTCGACAGCAGGTGGAGCGAAAGACGCCCCGCTGGCTCGGGCGCTACCCGTGGATACTGTGGATTTTGCGGTATTCGGTCCGCAGGCCCTGGTGCCGGGTCGGCGTCAGATCATCGATGTGTGGGCATTCGGCAAAGGCGATTTCGATGCCGTGAAGCAACAGGCTGCGCAGGTCGAGCGCAACTGGGATTGGGGACGCAAGGTG
>JAGRHA010000482.1 GCA_020445205.1 Gammaproteobacteria bacterium | reverse complement strand
GGTGGACTGGGCGGCGACAGCGCGTACCGAGTCGGATGCCGCGTTGGCCGTGCTCGAAGGCAAGGCCGAAGCCGCGCTGGGGCTGCGCGCGATGGCCGAGCAGCTGCGCCTCGGTTTCGTCCCGCTGGTGCGTGAGCGTTACGATCTGCTCGTCGATCGCGCGGCATGGTTCGATCCGCCGCTGCAGAAGCTCATTACATTCTGCCGTTCGGCCGCCTTCAGCGCCAAGGCGGCCGAATTCGCGGGGTATGACGTCAGCGGTTTCGGCTCGGTGTGGTTCAACGGCCGCCTCTGAACGCACCCGGCAAGCGTCGCATCGGTGGTGGCCGGGCTTTTGTACAAGGCGCAACGTGGTATGCCGCGGCAGTCCCCCGGATCGTGCTGTATCCATCGTCGCACGAGCGCCGATGACCACGCTGCCATTGCCCTGAGCCGTGGCTCACCGACTTTCGGTCGCGCCTTCGGTCGGTTCACCTTCGGCAATGCAGGACCAACCCAACGACTGTAGCCGCGCAACGAACGCGGCGGCCTTGACCTCGCAGTATCCCGCATCGTGTTCGGCACTCCAGATGACACGTGGTATCACGTTTTCATTGCGCTTCCCGTAGTACACCCGACACGGCACGGGCGCAGGTGCCTGCGGGTAGTACAGGGTGACGCTGCGTTCCAGATTGCCGTTGGTGCAGGTCCAGGCATCGCCTGCTGCCAGAGGCGCGTTGGTGGCGATCAGAGCGAGGGTCAGGGTCAGAATCGGCACATGTGCTTTCACTGGGTCCATCTCGTGGGAGCTTGCGCAGACAGGTTAGGGCAGATGCGGTCGGCGTGTCGCCCGTGCACGTCGGATTTGTGATTCTGATAACCTGGAACCGCCCTCGAACAGGGCGGAACAAAGGACGAACGAGATGAAACTCAGCGCGCGCAACATGCTCAAAGGCAAAGTCGTGGACGTCCGTAAAGACGGTGTCGCGGCACAAGTGCAGATCGATATCGGCGGCGGCAACGTTGTCACCTCGACAATTACCTCGGACTCGGCCAATCGGCTCGGTCTTGAGAACGGCAAAGACGTCACGGTGGTGGTCAAGGCGAGCGACGTGATCCTGGCCGTGGACGACTGATCAGGTCGACGTGCCGGCGTTGCGCGCGACGCACACGCGCTGACCGTCGGCGAGTCGCTCGACCCGGACGTCGACGTCGTAGACGTGCTTGAGCGTCTGCTCGGTCAGCGCCGATTCGGGGGCGCCACTGGCCAGCAGGCGTCCGTTCTTCATCAGCAGGACCTGGGTTGCGCAGCGTAGCGCGTGATCCGGGTTGTGTGTCGACAACACGATGCCGAGACCGCGCCGCGCGAGCCGCTCGACCTGATCCAGCACGAGTAGCTGGTTGCCGAAATCGAGGCTCGCCGTGGGTTCATCCATGACGATCAGCGGCGTGTCTTGGGCAAGCGCTCGTGCGATCAACACCAGCTGGCGCTGACCGCCGCTGAGGCGCGTGTAATCGCGCGCGGCGAGCGCCGCGATGCCGAGCTCCTCCAATGCCGCGAGGGCTCGTGCATAGTCGCTGGCAGTTGGGCCTGCAAACAAGCCGCGGTGGGCGCTGCGGCCCATTACGACCATGTCCTGCACACTGTATGCGAACACCGACTCGTGCGCCTGCGGCACGTACGCCAGGCAGCGTGCAATCTGCGCGCGCTGCAGCTGCGCAAGCTCCTGGCCAGCGAGTTCGATGTGGCCCGCGTGCCGTGGCAGCAGGCCCAACAAGGTCTTGAACAGCGTCGTCTTGCCGCAGCCATTGGGGCCCAGCAGACACAGCACCTCGCCTGTTGTGACCGCCAGGTCGAATCCCTCGCCGACGCGGTGATGCCGGTAACCGAACGCGAGGTCGCGTGCGACCAGGCGCATCACCATGCCCGCCGTCCCGACGCCAGCAGCCAAAGAAAAACCGGTGCGCCAACGAACGCCGTGAGGATGCCAAGCGGGGTTTCGGTTTCGGTGAGCGTGCGCGCCAGCGTGTCGACCAGGAGCAGGTAGCCGGCGCCCATGAGCATGGCTGTCGGCAGCAGGCGCTGGAAATCCGGCCCGACGAGCAGGCGCGCGATGTGCGGCATGACCAGGCCGACCCAGCCGACCACACCTGCGATCGCGACGACGCCTGCCGTCATGAGCGTCGCGGCGGCAACGAACAGCAGGCGCAGGCGGCCGGGTGCGGCGCCCAGTGCCGCGGCCTCCTCGTCGCCGAGCGCCATGAGGTTCATGCGCCAGCGCAGCAACACCAGCGGTATCAGACCGATGACCACGGCCGGCGCCGCGCCGAACACGTCGTCGACACGCACACTGGCGAGACTGCCGAGCAACCAGAAAGTGATCGCCGGCAGCTGGTCGTAGGGATCGGCCAGTATTTTGAGCAGCGAAACACAGGCGCCGGCCAGCGCGCCCAGCACGACGCCCGACAGCACCAGGACCAGCGTCGGCTCGTGGCCGCGCACGGCGCTCGCGATCAGGTAGACGAGTGCGACCGTGCCAAGGCCGGTCGCGAAAGCGAGTCCCTGGATCGCAAGGACGGGCAAAGACAAGAAGATTCCGAGTGCGGCGCCGAGCCCCGCACCCGTCGACACACCGAGGATGTCGGGCGAGACGAGCGGATTGCGGAACAACCCCTGGTAAACGGTACCGGCCGCAGCGAGCGCACCGCCGACCAGCAGTGCTGCCGCGATGCGCGGCAGGCGAACATTGAACAGCACGATGTCGATGACGGGATCGATCGGCTGGCCGCGCAGTGCGGCCAGCAGTTGTGCCGGCGTCACAGGGTAGGGGCCAACCATTGCCGCCAGCGCCGCGGCAAGCAGCACGAGCGCGCCGAGAATGCCGAGCGCGGACGGCGTGTTCAGTCTGGCTCGCGACCCTGAGTCCATGCGATGAGCTCGTCCAGTTGCCGGTCGTTCAGATCCACATGGTAGAAGAGCTTGTAGAAGCGTCGTGTCTCGGCACGCAAATCGAAACCCAACTGTTGCGGAAAGAAGAGTCCCGCCAGCCATTTGAGCCCGATCAGCCGGTTGATTGACGGTGGCCGGTCGACCCAGCCGAACGGTGCCGTGGGGCTGAGGTGGACACGGCCGCGACGCAGGGCGTCGATGCCGGCCCACAGCGGGTCATGCCAGACCTGCTCGTAGAAGGCGCGATCCCAGGTGATGATGGTGTCGGGATTGGCCAGGATCACGTTTTCGATCGAGCTTTGCACGAGACCCCTGCGCTGCGAGCCTTCGCCCGCGTCGGCGACATTGCGCCCACCCGCACGTTCGATGATCTCGCTGTTGATCGACCCTTTGAGACCGGTCTCCAGGCCATTCGGGCCACGCGCCAGATAGACGCGCGGGCGCTGTTCGTGCGGTATGTCGTTCAGCGCCTCGTCCAGCTCGGCAAACAGGTCTTCTGCATAGCGTGCGAGTTCCTCGCCGCGCTCGGGTACGCCCAGTACGCCGCCCAACAGGCGCAGTGCGGCCGGCGTGTTCTCGAATCGCCCGTCGACGAGCAGGTAGGGTATGCCGGTCTGCGCCTGCACGGCGTCGGCCAGCGAGACATAGGTGTCGCGTACGGCACCGAAGTCGACGATCAGGTCCGGACGCGTTCGCAGCACGCGTTCGAGGTTGGCGTTGTCGCCACGGCCGGTCAGGCGGCCGGATTCCGGCAGGTCGCGGTACGGTTGCGCCAGAAACGGACGCTCATAGTCGTGCGGTGCGCGCGGCCAGCCCGTCAACCGCTCCGGCGCAAGCACGTAAATCAGAATTGCTGCCGGCGGTCCGGCCGCAAAAACGCGCTCGATCCTGTCGGGGATTTCGACGACGCGCCCGGCAGAATCGGTGACGCTGCGACCGGCACTCCAGCCGGTCGCACACATCAGGCCCAATGTCAGCAGCGACAGCAGCCGCGCCCACATCGTGCGGGCCTACCGCTCAGCGCTTGGCGTTGGGGAAGAACAGCTGCTGTCCGTTCAGCTGGTACGCGGCGATCGCATTCTGACCCTCGTCGCTGAGGATCCAATCGATGAAGGCCTGGCCCTCCGCTTGCTTCACGTTGGCATGTTTGGCGGGGTTGACCAGGATCACGCCGTACTGGTTGAACAGCTTGTTGTCGCCCTCGACGGCGATCTGGTAATCGCCCTTGTTTTTGAAACTGATCCAGGTACCGCGGTCCGTGAGCGCATAAGCACCCATGCCGACGGCCGCGTTGAGCGTCGCGCCCATGCCCGAACCGGTCTCACGGTACCAGGCGCCGCTGCCGGCCTTGGCATCGACACCGGCCTGTTTCCACAGCGCGACTTCCTTCTTGTGCGTGCCCGAGTTGTCGCCGCGTGAGGCAAACAGCGACTGGCTGTCGGCGATCGCCTTCATGGCTGCCGTGGCATCCTTGCTGCCGGCGACATGGGCGGGATCGGACGGCGGGCCGACGATGATGAAATCGTTGTACATCACGTCGAAGCGCTCGACGCCGTAACCTTCGGC
>JAGRHA010000481.1 GCA_020445205.1 Gammaproteobacteria bacterium | reverse complement strand
TGGCGCTACCCGGGCCGTTGTTGCCCGCTTCATCCCAGTATCCCGACCAGTCACTGCTTTCGCGGCTGCCGGCGTACGTGTCTTCAAAGAAGGGGTCGTACATGCGGTGACAGAAGTCGCAATGGACGCCATCGAAATCGCTTCCCGTCATCATCGACGCGTTGGGTGGATCCGATCGACCGCCGAGCCAGCCCTCGGGGAAATGGCAGCGCTCGCAGAGATCCACGGCGTTGGGATTGCCCAGGGCCCAGATCGAATCCTGACCTGCGACGGTCATGCAGGCCCAGAAGATCGGGTCACGCGCCGCTTGCGCCATCATCGACCCCATCCATTGAAATCCCGGCTCGCCGGCGGCGTTGAAGCCGGCGTGGCAGTTCAGACAACGGTTGGGGTTCTCGAGGTTCACCCCATCACCCGGTTGCGTGCCGGGCATGCGCACGAGCGGGTCGTCGGCGACCGCGAGCGACTGCCAGGCAAAGGCGGGGTGGCAACCGATGATCAGAAAGACAATGGTGAACAGAACGTTCGATAGCTTGCACTGGTGCATGGTCGTCCCTGGTGATGGGTCGCCGCAACGCACAACCCGATGGCCAAGAGAGCCAGGCTGCAATGTCTCGGCAACGGTGTTGAAGACCCGTCGGCTTATTCGTCTCGATTCTGAGAACAGCCTAGTCGCTGCGGCCTGGCGTGGGTCGGTGGTACCTGTGGGTTATTTGATCTGAACCAAGTACTCGGTGTGCATAAAACGCCCTTGCACCATGCGCGTGCACGAATGGTTGCTATGGGCCGGTGACACAGGCAGCGGAGGACACGTTGTCAGCGCGGTAGTCGAACGGGGCGGGGTAGCGTCGATCGTGCCGGATGCCGCGCCACGCGACGCGGGCGACGTTGCCGTAGGTGTCGGCAACGCAGCTGGCCATGCTATTGCTGCCGCTGACGTCGATGCCTGCGTAGTGCCCGCTCAGCGCCGCCCCGGTGGCACACCGATGTCGAAACGCAGACCGCTCGATGCCTCGCCACGACCCACGCGCTTGCGGCGACCGCACCACAGCCAGGCGCGGCCGTCGGCAGTGCGGGCATAGTTGAAACGGCGTTCGACATGGACGCCGGCGCGCGGCACTTCTTCCTCTTCGATGAACAGCGAGTCGGCCGTGATGTCGAGCGACGGGTCGGTGCGCAACAACAACCCGCGTGGATGAAACACGAACACCTGGATATCAGGATTGGCGGGATCGACGGGCAGGGCCGTGACGAACTCCGGCGAGTTGCGCAGGCGCTCGATGAATTCGGCGTAGCCATCGATCGCCGTCATCGCTGCGTTGTCGATGCGGTAGAAGCGCTTCATCCCAGCACGCTGCAACTGGATGTCGAGCGACAGACTGCCGGGTGTGCGCACCGGGATCAGCGGCAGCCAGTGACTCGGCACGGGTGTCATGAGCCGATACAGCAGGGTGGCGTCGGTGCTGGCGACATTGGGCTGCTGGCCGAGGCTATAGCGCTGATCCTCGAGGGCACGATCGAGGGGTTCGCCGCTCGTGCCCTGGACACGCTTTTCGATCGCCCAGGCGAGGTTGGCCATCTCGTCGCGCGCCAGTGCGACTTCTTCGAGGATGTCGCCTTCGAGGGTGTCGGACAGCGGTGGTGGCACGAACAACCGACTGCCATCGACGTCGCCGCTGTCGAGATCGACGAGTCCGTGCAGACGCCAACGACTGTTCGGTTCATTGGCGACCGGCTGCACCGTTGTGACACGGCCGAAGGTGTCGCGCACGGTCATCTCTCGCACGCGGTAGAGGCCGCCCGCGCGCACGCGCGCAGGCACCAGGAACCAGTCGTTGCCGTGCACCAGGGCGTATTCGGCGACCATCATGCGCACCAGATCGAGCGGTCCGGCCTGCAGGCGGGCGAAGTTCACCTGGCCGTCCTCGAACTCCCAGAACCGCGTCGCCGGCATGCCGGCATACTGGATCTGATTGGCGATCGACGAACGTATGGTCGGGTCGTCGAGTGCCTTGGCCTCGCTGTCGGGAAGGATACCGCGGCGGCCGCCACGACCAGCCCGTACATCGAAGTCGTGCCAGTCGATACGACCATCGACATACTCCTGGGCGTCGAGCCGCAGGCGTTGTTTGCCATCACCGGCGGCGAGCTCGAAGGCGTACTCGAAGCGGTTTGGCTGCCATGCCGATGCATCTTCGGGTTCGGCGATGAAGTCATCCATCCAGCGCAGCCAGTCGGCCAGCAGCGGTGCGGCATCCATGCCCAGGCCGAGCGTGGCGGGCAGGGCCGAGAGTGAACCGTCGGGTTTGCGGTTCGTCCGCAGATCACGAGCGAGCGCTGCCGCATCGATGCCGGCACCATCGAGCAGCAGGTGCCACAACATGCCGGCCACGTCACTCAGTGGATCGGGCGGCATCTGCAGTGCCGCGGGGTAGGCGTTGTGCGCCGCCTGTGCGACATCGTCACGGCCGGCATGCGTGCAATAGCGGCGCAGAACCTGTCCGGCCTCGATGTTGGCCTTGGGATGGCTGTTCGACGTCAGCAAGGGCTCGGCTTCGACGCGTGCTTCGAGCGGTATGTCGCCGGCGCTGAACGCGCTGAATTCCCCATCCTTCGGGTCCAGCCCGGGTGCATAACCGAGCACCGGCGTGCCGCTGAGTCGGTAGCTCACGTCGACCGGCGTGCCGGCATCTTCGCCATCGAATTCGCGGAACTGCCATTGGCGCGACAACATCCACAGCGGATCGGCCACGCGTGCCGCCAGGGCCTCGTCGTAGCTGTCGCCGCGTGGGTCGACTTCGAGGCGGAAGTTCAGCGGAATCTCCGGCTCGATGGTTTTCAGCTTGTCGACGACATGGATCGCCTGTTGCGCGATCGACTTGTCCAGTTTCATCACTGCCATGGTCGTATTCGCCTGCTTAGAGCTTGCCTTTCGCCACGACACCCAGCGCCGTCGTGTCGAGTTGTTGGTAGACGCCCTTGATCATGAGTCCGATGTTCAGACCGGGCACCGTCGCGGCCTTGCTGTCCGGGATGACGTTCATGGGCAACGCAAGGTTGACTGCGCCCGTGAGCTGCGCCGGATTGACGGCACGCAGGCGCGCCAGCGCGATGGTCTCGTCGATCGTCGCGAGCACGTCGTCGAAACTCCACGTCGCCATGCCGAGCCGCGGTGGTACCGCGAGCAGGATCGATTGCGGCGGCCTTGCGCCCGGGGCATCGTAGTGAAACGCGATCGCCGCAGTACTGGTGTGTGACGGCACCGTTTCCGCCCAGTCGTCGCACACCAGGCCGGCGATCGTGCTGTCGCCCGCAAGCTGTGCGGGCAGGCCGGCAGGTGCGTGCACGGCGACCGCGAGTTCCGGTCGACCGCGATTGCTGGCCAGCACATCGGTGGCCGTGATGTCGCTGCCCGGCCGCTCCGGCCATGCCTGGGGCAGCGCCGCCCACACCGGGTCGCTGGCGGCCGGCGACTGCAGAATCCCGAAGCATCCGTCGGCGAAGCGATCGACCAGCATTTCGCGCGCGAGCAACAGGCTCTGCAGGTTCTCGACCCCGTCACGCACCTTGGCGATCTTGGGCAGCCAACCCGGCACCGCGAGTGGGTCGTTGACGGTCAACGCATCCTGCGCGGCGAGGCTGGCGTTGACCGTTCCTACGGCATCACCGAGGGTGAAGCGCGGTACGACCACGAAGTGTCGTCCAAACACCGTTTTCAACGTGTCGATCGCAGCCTGCACGATGGTGGCCGGCGAGGCGTTCGGTGCGCCTGCCGCGGCTGTCTGTGCGTCGATCTCGGTCTGCCGACGGCCGATGTCGGCACGCGCGAGTTTGGCGCGTTGGCGCACCGATTCCGTGTAGGCATCCGTCGTCGGGAACTGGCGGTGGTGCTCGCGTTCGACACCGAGCACGTTGTAAGGGCGCAGTGGCGCCAGTGCCGCTTCGATGGCGATGGCGTCGATGGCCAAGCTGTCGTCGTCGGGCACGAGTGCGAGCAGGGTACCGGCGAGGGCCGAAAACGCCGCCGCAGCGGCATTGGCACGGCCGTCGATCTCGACATGATCGACGCCCGGGTAGTCGCCTTCGGCATTGTCGTGGCCGAAATTGCCTTCGATCACCGCGAGGTCGCTGCGCACCGCGGGCCGCGCATTCGATACCAGGCGTCGCGCGAGACCCAGCAAAGCCTCGAGATGCACAAGACCGCGTTCGGCTTTGTCGGCCGGCACTTCTTCGATGTGTACATAGGCCTGCGTGCCGGCACTGGCGACGGCGATCGCCGACATCCGCTCGGCCAGTGCGAGTCGCAGACGGCTGAGTTCGTTCGATGCCGACGCATCGCCCGTGTTGCCGACTTGCGCATCGCTGCGCGCCCCGCCTGGGGCATCCAGCGCGTACAGCAGCGCGAGCGGCGACATGCCGAGTGCCGTGGGGGCGAGTTCGATCGCGTCGTTCTGCAGCACGTCGCCGACGAACACGCGACCACGCAGGACGAAATCCGTCGGCTCGCCGAGCAGTTGTGCGAGCCATGCATTGAGCAGGGGTTCGGCAACAGCGAGGGCGTCGCTGGCCCATGCCGACGACACCGTCGCCGTGGTGTCGAGCAGCAGCG